>CABYNK010000060.1 GCA_902520355.1 uncultured Pelagibacteraceae bacterium | reverse complement strand
TACCAGCTTTAAATGCATGTTTAAAACCTAAATCCTTTAGTCTATCACAAAAAATGACAGTTGTTTTTTGACCACAAAATCTAAAAACTATATCAATTACCTCAGAAACAACTTTTTTTGGCAACAATCTGTCTACCAATGAAAATTTTATATCTTTATTTTTTGGTAACAAGTTTGCTAATAAAAATCTACCCGCTGTTGATGTGTATTTTTCAAACTTCTTATTGCCGTTCTCATCAACTGTTTCAAATCTCGATATAATTGTACTATGAACTTTTAATTGTCCTGAAGATAAAGCAAATTCTATTTGGTCTGCATTTAAAAAATATCCTGCTGGTTTGTCAGTTAATGGCTCTTGAGATAAATAGTAAATTCCTAAAATCATATCCTGACTAGGAACAATAATTGGTTTACCATTTGATGGTGACAAAATATTATTTGTTGAGAGCATCAAAATTCTTGCTTCTAATTGAGCCTCTAAACTTAAAGGAACGTGTACCGCCATTTGATCTCCATCAAAATCAGCATTAAAAGCAGCACATGTTAATGGGTGTAACTCAATAGCATCTCCCTCTATCAATTTAGGTTCAAAAGCTTGAACTCCTAATCTATGAAGCGTTGGAGCTCTATTTAACAAAACTGGATGTTCTCTCACAATGAGCTCTAAAGCATCCCAAACAGCATTGGTTTCTTTTTCAACTAGTTTTTTCGCCTGTTTTATTGTTGAAGCTAATCCAAGTTTATTTAACCTTGCATATAAAAATGGTTTAAATAATTCTAACGCCATTTTTTTGGTAATCCACACTCATGTAGTTTTAGATCTGGTCCAACAACAATTACAGATCGTCCTGAATAATCTACACGCTTACCTAAAAGATTTTGTCTAAATCTACCTTGTTTACCTTTTAACATTTCAGCTAAAGATTTTAATGGTCTTTTACCAGTTCCAGTTATTACTCTTCCTCTTCTACCGTTATCAAATAAGGCATCTACAGACTCTTGTAACATTCTCTTTTCATTTCTTACGATTATGTCGGGAGCTTTAAGATCCATTAATCTTTTTAAACGATTATTTCTATTGATCACTCTTCTGTATAAATCGTTTAGATCTGATGTCGCAAATCTACCACCGTCTAAAGGAACTAGAGGTCTAAGTTCAGGAGGTATCACAGGAACAACTGTCATAATCATCCACTCTGGTTTTTGACCTGTATCAATAAAGGACTCTATTAATTTTAACCTTTTAATAGCTCTTTCCTCATTAACTTTTGATTTTGTTTCTTTAATATAACTAACTAAGTTTTTCTTTTCTAATTCTAAATCAAGGTTTTTAAGCATCTCCAAAACCGCCTCAGCTCCTATTCCAGCTGAAAAAGCTTCCTCACCGAACTCATCTTGATATTTTGCTAATTCCTCTTCATTTAACAGTTGATTTTTTTTCAATCCAGTTAAGCCAGGCTCGATAACAATGAAATTTTCAAAATAAAGAACTCTTTCAATTTCTTTTAATTTCATATCAACTGCTAAAGCTATTCTGCTAGGTAATGATTTTAAAAACCAAATATGTGCTACCGGAGTGGCAAGATTAATATGACCCATTCTCTCTCTACGAACATTGGATTTAGTAACCTCAACTCCACATTTTTCACAAATTATACCTCTGAATTTCATTCTTTTATATTTTCCACACAGGCATTCATAATCCTTAATAGGACCAAATATTCTAGCACAAAATAATCCATCTTTTTCTGGTCTGAAAGTTCTATAGTTAATTGTTTCAGGTTTTTTTATTTCACCATAGGTCCAAGACTTTATTTTCTCCGGACTTGCCAAGGAAATTTTTATACTATTGAAATTTTGAGCTTCTGATATCTCTGAACTTTTAAACAAATCTGTTAATTCTTTTTTCATAATTAATTTAATTCCACATTTAATGCTAAAGATTTTATTTCTTTGACTAATACATTGAAAGATTCTGGTATACCAGATTCAAAGTTTTCTTCCCCTTTAACAATTGTTTCATAAACCTTGACTCTACCTGCTACATCGTCTGATTTTACAGTCAATATTTCTTGTAAAGTATATGACGCTCCATATGCTTCTAGGGCCCAAACTTCCATTTCACCAAACCTTTGACCACCTAATTGAGCTTTACCCCCTAATG
>CABYNK010000059.1 GCA_902520355.1 uncultured Pelagibacteraceae bacterium | reverse complement strand
GATACTAGTAAAGAAGGAGAGCTAGTAAAGGCTTTAATGAATAACTTTGCCATCGCTGTTTCACTTGGCCTTCAATATGGAGTACCACTAGACGAATTTGTAAGTGCATTTATAGGGACTAAATTTGAACCTTCAGGTAAAGTAAATGGTAATGACAGAATTTTAAGTGCCTCTTCAATTCTGGATTATATATTCAGAGAACTAGCAATATCCTATCTTAATAGAGAGGATTTAGCGCATACTCCTTCAATAGGAAATTTAGATGTCTCATCATCATCAGATGAAAAAGGTTCTGAAGAACAAAATCAATTACTTAAAATAGTTAAAGATATTACAAGTAAAGGATTTGTAAGAAATAATTACAAAAAAAACCTTGTAGATTTATCGGATGTTAAAATAAGTCTTAAAGGTAAAAAATAATTATTTTTTATTTTTTATAGATAAATTTAATTCCTTTAGTTGATTTTCACTTACATTAGAAGGTGCATTCATCATTAAATCTTGCGCATTTTGATTCATTGGAAACATTGTAACCTCTCGAATATTTTTTTCATTCGCCAATAACATTATTATTCTATCAATACCTGGTGCAATACCACCGTGTGGGGGTGCACCATAACTTAGTGCATTTATCATGCCACTGAATTTTTGGTTAACGTCGGATTTTGAATAACCTGCAATATCAAATAATTTATACATAAGATCTGGAATATGATTTCTAATTGCACCTGATGATAGCTCTATTCCATTACAAACAATGTCATATTGGTATGCAAGAATTTCTAATGGTTTTTCAAAATTAATTTTATTAATGTCTCCTTGTGGCATTGAAAAAGGATTGTGGCTAAATTTAATTTTGTTAGTTTGATTGTCTATTTCATACATTGGATAATCTACAATCCAACAGAATGCAAAAACATTTTCATCGATTAAACCTAAATCTTTACCAATTTTATCTCTAGCTGATGAGGTAATCTTTTCTACCTCTTCTTGTTTGCCGCAAGCAAGAAAAATACTGTCACCTACCTCTGCCTGAGTTTTTAACATTATTTCTTCTAGAGAATCTTTAGAAAAAAATTTACCCACTGGTCCTTTCGCTGAGATTTCTTTTTCTTTTTCAATAGTAAAGTAGGCAAGTCCCGATGCACCTTGTTCTTTGGCCCATTTATCAATGTTGTCAAAAAAACTTCGGGGCTTATCTTTTGTATTTTTTGTAACAATGCATCTTGCTTTAGATCCAGATTTAACTAGTTTTTTAAATATCTCAAACGAAACATCTTCTCTCAAAAAAATTTCAGTGATGTCATTAATAATAAGTGGATTTCTTAAATCTGGTTTATCAGTTCCATATTTAATCATTGATTCCTTGAAAGAGATTCTTGGAAATTGATTAAATAATAATTTTTTATTTGAAAACTTTTTAAATGTATTTACAAATAACTTTTCCACTACACTGAATACATCCTCTTGCTCCACGAAAGACATTTCCAAATCTAATTGATAGAACTCACCAGGACTTCTATCAGCTCTTGCATCTTCATCTCTAAAACAAGGGGCAATCTGAAAATACTTATCAAAACCAGAGACCATTACCAATTGTTTAAATTGCTGAGGTGCTTGTGGAAGTGCATAAAATTTTCCAGGATTTAATCTACTCGGTACCAAAAAATCTCTTGCTCCCTCTGGACTTGAAGATGTTAAAATTGGTGTTTGAAATTCTAAAAATCCTAACTTATTCATCTCATTTCTAATAAATGAAATTACTTTTGATCTTAATATTATATTTTCATGAATTTTTTTTCTTCTCAAATCTAAAAAACGATACTTCAATCTTATTTCTTCTGAATACTCACGATCAGTGAAAACTGGTAAAGGAAGCTCCTTACATTCACCAAGAATTTGAAAATTTTCAATTTCCACCTCAATTTCTCCAGTATCAATATCCTTATTAACTGACTCCTTTGATCTTTCAATTACTTTTCCATCAATTTTAATTACAGTTTCTAATTGTATCTTTTCCAACTTTTTAAAATTAGAATTTTCTTTATCTATAATACATTGTGTAATTCCGTAATTATCTCTTAAATCTATAAATAAAAGATTTCCGTGATCTCTTTTTTTATTAATCCAGCCGGCAAGAGTCACTTCATCTCCAACTTTTTCTTTTCTTAATTCATTACATTTATGAGTTCTAAACTTGGTCAATCATTCTCCTAAGACTTCTTTAATAATTTTAAAATCAA
>CABYNK010000058.1 GCA_902520355.1 uncultured Pelagibacteraceae bacterium | reverse complement strand
TAGGCTGTTTTTCAAAAAAGAATAATCCCTTTGTGTGATTAAACTTTTTATTAATTAGAAAATTTTTTCCAATTTTCAATTGGAGGGACTAAATGTTCAAGTGTTGATGAATCTTTTGCTAAAAATACTATATCTGCTGAGATTGATATTCTTTCAGAATTAGACTTACCTTGTTCTGTGCCATGAATTGTTTTAGAGGGAAATATCAATAGATCATCTTCTTTAGTATCAAATACAACCTTACTTGAATTTAAGATGCCTCTTTTTTTAAAAATATTTTCTTTAGCTAATGACCTTGAATCAAATAATTGAGGAATGAATTCATTATGTTTAGAAGTGTCGAAAAACATGATTTTAGCATCATCTTTTTGTTTCTTTAAGTAAAATGCAATTGAAAGATGTGACTGGTCGTGTGAATGATTATCAATATGTTCAGTTTTTTTCGAAATTGTTGCCCAAGATCTTTGAAAATAAAGATCAAGTTTTTTATGATTCACTGATAAACTTTCTAAATATTCCAAAATACAATTATTAATTTGAATAAATAAATTTTTAAATTTTGGATTATTGTGCAAATACTCGAATCCTTGTGTATCTCCTGTCCAAGCTTTGCTTGGTGATTTATAATCTAAATTTTTACTTTTTTCTTCCATTAATCTAACTTCTTCAATCATTTCTTTTTTTTCATTTTCTGAAAGTGATAGTGTTGACTTATAAACGGTAAGCGGAAAAAAATTGAAAATTTTTTGCATTTATAAACTAATTACAACACATAAGGTTCTGGTCTTGCTTTAGCACCTAAAACTCTTTCAACTGCCATATTTGAAATATCAATTGATTGATAAGAGCCTGTTGTAATTAGCTCTGTTAAAGCTCTACCAATTCCTGGTGCTTGCATTAATCCTCTTCCAGTAAAACCTGTTGCTAGGTATACGTTTTCGAATTTAGGATGTTTTCCAACAACAGCATTATTATCTAATCTATTACAATCATAATAACCTGCCCAACCACCAGTTAACTTCAATTCTTCAAATGCTGGAATTCTTTTAGCTAAAGCAGGCCACACTAACTCCTCAAAATCGTCCCAGGCTGGTTCAAGATCTGTAGCATCAAAAACTGATTTTGGTGAGCCAGCTAAATACTCTTTACCCTCAGGTCTCCAATAAACTCCTGTTGTTAAATCTCCGGTTAATGGCATCTCAGGAATATGTTTCGGGCACTTAACTCTAAAAACTGTATGCTTTTGAGGCTCTACTGGAATATCCTCTAATAATTCTTTTGTCCAACATCCTGCAGCAGATACTATCGTTTTGGCTTTTATTTCAGATAAAGACTTAACCTCACCTTTAATGAATTCTGCTCCTTGCTCTATTGCTTTACTTTTTAATGCTGTATGAAAAAGGAAAGGATCAATCCATCCTTCGCTTTTGTTGTCAGTAAAAGTGGCGGTTTCTATCCCCTCTTTATTTATATAAGGAAAAAATTTATCTAACTCAGAACCTTTGATGTTTTTTGTTCCAGCATCACAAGCTTTATGATTTTTCAACGCCTCATATTGCTCCTCTGCATGTTCAGGGCCAAACATTAAAAGATATCCATTTGGTACCATGCTCGCAGTAGGATTAGGATTTTTTTTTGTTTTAAGTAATTCTGGTATTTGAAAAATAAACTCTCTAGCAAATTTACCTAACAAAATATTTTCTGTTTGAAAAAATTGTCTTCTAAAACCGCCAAGAGAAAGAGGAAAAGAGGCTGACTTGTAAGTTGGGTCTCTTTCTATTACTTTAACTTTTCTTCCCTCTTTAGACAGAAAATAAGCAGTCGCTGCTCCAATTATACCACCACCAACTATTACAACATCATCCATTTAATTTAATACCAATAGGCTATAGTTTAGAAATAGTGCAAAGCTTGACCAAAGTAAATAGGGAATCATTAAATATGAGCTTACTTTATTAACACGTCCAAATCTTAAAATAAGAATTACAATTAGCAAAATTAAAATTATTAAATTGACGAAAGCTAAAAAAATATTGTGAAAACCAAAAAACACTACACTCCAAGTTGTATTAAAAACTATATGAATGAAATAAATGTATATCGTGTTCATTTCTCTATTTTTACTATGCCAAAAAAACCAAATAGCTAAAGTCATCATTAGATACAGAGTTGTCCAAACAGGAGCAAAAATCCAATCTGGTGGGTTAAAGTTTGATTTTGTCAGCTCTGAATACCAGGGCTCTTTAAAGGTGAAGGTCACTAAACCACCAATAAATGAGGCAGAAAACGTAATAATAAAAAAGAGAACAAATGATAGAAGTTTATTTTTTAACATATAAATATTATACATCACAATAAAATGAATAAAAAAACTATTTGGATAACAGGT
>CABYNK010000057.1 GCA_902520355.1 uncultured Pelagibacteraceae bacterium | reverse complement strand
ATTAATCGAAAACAAATAATTATTAATGCCAAAAAATTTGGTGTTAAAAAGATAATAATTAAGGATTTAAAAAATCTTTTTGTAAAAGATTATGTTTTTCCAATGATAAGGGGTAATGCAATTTATGAAGGTGTTTATTTATTAGGAACTTCCATAGCGAGACCATTAATTGCGAAAGATCAAATAAAAGTAGCAAAAAAATTTAAAGCATACGCAGTGTCTCATGGTGCAACTGGAAAAGGAAATGATCAGGTAAGATTTGAGCTTGGTTATCACTATTTTGGTCCTAAGATAAAAGTTGTTGCTCCTTGGAGAATTTGGAAATTAAAATCTAGAAGTGATTTGATCAATTATGCAAAAAAACATGGAATACCTATTCCAAAAGATAAAAAAGGCGCACCACCTTTTTCTGTTGATGATAATTTATTTCATACCTCAACCGAGGGTAAAATTCTAGAGAATCCAAAAAATTCAGCCCCAGAATTTATATTCCAAAGAACGACCTCTCCTGAAAAGGCACCAAGCAAACCAGCTTTTATTTCAATCAATTTTAAAAATGGTGACCCTATTGGAATTAATGGAAAAAAATTAAATCCTGAAAAAATTCTAACTAAATTAAATTTAATTGCTGGTAAAAACGGTATTGGAAGGGTTGACCTAGTTGAAAATAGATTTCTTGGAATTAAATCAAGAGGAGTTTATGAGACACCAGGTGGAACACTTTTGATTCATGCTCACAGAGCTATTGAGTCAGTAACATTAGATAAAGATACAATGCACAAAAAAGACTCAATCATGCCTAGATATGCTGAATTAATTTATAATGGTTATTGGTACTCTAAAGAGAGATTAAAATTACAAAAAATCATTGATCAAAAAAGAAATAAAGTAAATGGTTCTGTAAAACTTAAACTTTATAAAGGAAATATTACTATCCAATCTAGAATTACAAAAAGTAATGCATACTCAATGAAAAAAGTTTCTTTTGAAGAAAATAAAACATTTAATAAATCTAATGTTGAAAGATTTATTAATTATCACAAGAAAAAACTGTAATATTAATAAGTTTTAGGACAATTTATAGTTTGTTAAATTTATTTTTAGCTATATCTTAGAACCATGGAATCACTTAAAAATTGGATGAGAGACACAGCAAACATTTTGTTTGATGATAGTAAAAATGATCTCCGTTCTCTTCCTAAAACTGTTAGGTTACAAATCTTACTAGTCTTAAGCTTTATTTGGACCACAGTTTTTAGTTTATATGTTTTTTCATATACAACTTTTGTTTTTGGTTGGACGGGACTTTTTTTAGCTCACATTGGTTTGATATTTGCCGTATACATGACTTTTAAACATTTTCACAGAGCTGAGGAAAATTCAGCTAGTGTTTTTAAAACAAAAAATTTTGACCCTTTCAAAATAATGGTTCTTGTTTTTGTGATTGTATTTATATTTGTTTTTTCAAAAGGAATTGAAGTATTAACAAGTCCAAATCCATATTCATATTCAATTCCATATGATGGTTCTTCAAAATCTGTATTTGAAAAATGGCTACCATTTAGTAAGGATAAGTAATGCAAAATATAACGAAAAATTTACAACTAATTCTAATGTGCATTATTTTAGTAAGCACGGTGATTGCTGTTGGCATAGAGATAAAAAAAATGTTTGTAGATCAATCAGTAACTCTAGCAGATCTGCTGTTGATGTTTCTGTACCTGGAGGTGTTAGCAATGGTAAGAGTTTTTTGGGATCAGCAATCCATAAGTATTACATTGCCTTTATTGATCGCAATTACAGCTTTAGCACGATTTATTATTCTTCAAGGAAAAGAAATGGATCCTGCGGCGCTTGTTTATGAGGCTGTTGCTATAGTCCTTATTGCTGGAGCAATTGTAATCTTAAGATTAAGACACAGTGACAAGTTGGGTCTAAAGAAAAAAAAATCAAAATAATCAAAAATGAAATTTGAAGCCTCTAAGGTTGCGGCCTTAAACAGATTAAATGATTTTGTAAAAAATAATCTTTCTGAATATTCTAAGTTAAGAAATTTTGATTTTGGGCCAGAAAATAGAACTAATATATCTGGTTTATCTCCATACATCACGCATGGGGTAGTTAACGAAAAAGAGGTAATTGAAAAATCACTTAACAAATTTTCTTTTTCTAAAAATGAAAAATTTATTCAAGAAGTATTATGGCGAACGTATTGGAAAGGTTGGTTAGAATTACGACCAAACGTTTGGACAGATTATCTCGTAGAGTTAAATAAAGTTCGAGAAGATTTTAAGAATAGCCAAAATTACATAAACGCAATTGACGGAAAAACTAATATTGAATGTTTTGATCAATGGGTGACTGAACTTAAAGAAAATAACTATTTACATAATCATACAAGAATGTGGTTTGCTAGTATTTGGATTTTTACTTTAGAACTACCTT
>CABYNK010000056.1 GCA_902520355.1 uncultured Pelagibacteraceae bacterium | reverse complement strand
AGTGCAAAAGATACTGATTGTGTTGAAATGAATTCAAATGAGTTTGCCTATATACTTTATACTTCTGGCACCACAGGAACACCCAAAGGAATTGTAAGAGACATTGGGGGTCACATAGTAGCTTTGAAATGGACTATGAAAAATATCTATAACATTGATGAGGGAGATATTTGGTGGTCAGCAAGTGATATTGGTTGGATTGTTGGTCATTCATACATAGTTTATGCTCCATTGTTTAAAGGATGCACAACTGTTTTGTTTGAAGGTAAACCGGTAGGCACACCTGATGCAGGGGTTTTCTGGAAAATCATTTCTGATTACAAAGTTAAATCTTTATTTACAGCTCCAACTGCATTTAGAGCTATTAAAAAAGAAGATCCTGAGGGAAAATTCTTCTCTAAATATGATCTTAGTAATTTTGAAAGTTTATTTCTTGCTGGTGAAAGAGCAGATCCAGATACAATCAAATGGGCAGAAAATTTACTAAAAGTTCCAGTGATTGACCATTGGTGGCAAACTGAAACGAGTTGGGCAATAAGTTCTAATTGCACAGGAATTGAAATGATGAAAACAAAATATGGTTCAGCATGTAAAGCAGTACCAGGTTATGATGTAAAAATTATTAAATCAGATCAAACTTTAGCTAAACCAAATGAAATGGGAGACATCGTTGTTAAATTACCTTTACCTCCTGGCACATTTCCAACTCTTTGGAATGCAGATCAAAGATATAAAGAAAATTATATGTCAAATTATGAGGGTTACTATCAAACTTATGATGCAGGTCACATTGATGAAGATGGTTATATCTGGATTATGTCTAGGACAGATGATATCATAAATGTTGCTGGCCATAGATTATCTACCGGTGCAATTGAAGAAGTTTTATCTGAGCATCAATCAGTAGCTGAGTGTGCAGTTCTTGGAATTGCTGATAAATTAAAAGGACAATTACCAATAGGATTAATTGTTTTAAAAGCTGGTGTTGATAAAGATAACGAGACAATTTCAAAAGAATGTATTCAAATGGTTAGAAACAAAATTGGTCCTGTAGCTGCTTTTAAAGTTGCAATAGTTATTAAAAGACTTCCAAAAACAAGATCTGGGAAAATCCTGAGAGGAACAATTAGAAAGATTGCAGATAATGTTGAATATAAAATGCCTCCAACAATTGATGATCCAGCAATTCTTGATGAGATTAAACAAGACTTGATTGATAACAAAATATTGAATAATGGTTAAAACATATTCTTTTTTACTTATAGCTATATTTTGTGAGGTGGCTGGAACAATGTTATTGCCAGTTTCACAAAATTTTACAAAGGTTATTCCAACAATTTGTCTAACAATATTCTATTTAGTGTCTTTCTATTTAATGACTTTTGTTATGGATAAACTCCCAATAGCAATTGTTTACGCTACTTGGAGCGGTCTAGGAGTATTTACGATTGCATTGCTTGGATATTTCTTTTTTAAACAAACTTTAGCTTGGCAAGCTATTGCTGGGTTATTCCTCATTGTTATTGGTGTTATACTGGTTAATAGTTTTACAGTTAAAATTAACTGAATTTTAGAGGTGTGCCTTCCGGCTCACCCAAAATCTTTCCATCCTTCATTTTTATTTTACCAGAAATTATTGTTGCAACTGGTGTTCCTTTAAATTCAACACCATTAAAAGGTGACCAACCACACTTGCTTTCTATATTCTCATTTTTAATTGTTATTTTTTTTTCCATATCAACAACCGTAAAATCAGCATCATATCCCTCTTTAATAAATCCCTTGTTTTGAATACCAAATATCTTTATTGGGTTTTCACATACTAGATTTATTAATTGTGTGAGTGACAATTTTCCATGATTAACATGATCTAACATTACCGGCATAAGTGTTTGGACACCTGGCATACCTGACGGGGAATCGGGATACTCTTTATTTTTATTCACTTTTAAATGTGGTGCATGATCTGACCCAATAGTATCATTTATATTATTTCTTACTGCATACCATAATCGATCATAATGAGACTTATCTCTTAATGGTGGATTCATCTGAGCGTAGGTTCCAAGTTTATCATAACAATCAGGTGCATAGATTGTTAAATGTTGTGGAGTAATTTCAAATGTAATATTACCTTTGTGTTGGGATAAAAAATCTACTTCTTGTTTAGTAGTAATATGTAGCACATGCGCTTTTTTATTATACTTTTTAGCAAGTCTTACTATTCTTCTAGTGGAGGAAATTGCACACTCTTCACTTCTCCAAACAGGATGGGAATGCACATCACCTTTTTTAATTAATTTTTTATTCTTATTTAAGATTTCTTCATCCTCTGAGTGGACTGCTACTACTTTTGAACTATTTTGAAAAACTTTGTCAATATCTTCCTCTAGTGCTACTAAAAGATTACCTGTTGAGGAACCTACAAACAATTTTATCCCACAACATCCCTCTAAATTTTTTAATTCT
>CABYNK010000055.1 GCA_902520355.1 uncultured Pelagibacteraceae bacterium | reverse complement strand
TTTCATTAAATTGTCAATTAGAGTTGTTTTGCCATGGTCAACATGGGCAATAATAGTGATGTTTCTAATATCTTTGCTCATAAATTCTGGCTCTTATATATTAATTTTCTGATTTGAAAACTTAAAAAAAGTCTTTGTTTGATGGATAAATAAAGGACAACTAAAATTCATTTGTTGTGATTGCTTAAAAAACATATAGATATCTCAAAAATTTGAGTGCAACAAAAAATCAAAAACAAAATTTTAAAATAAATTTATTGATCATAAAATGGAAAATTTTACATCTTTAAAAATTGAAAATACTTTAAAACATTCACTGTCTAAAATGAATTTTTTAAAACCAACTCCAATTCAAGGTTTAGCTATTCCAGTTGCACTGGAAGGTAAGGATATTTTAGGTACCGCTCAGACAGGCACAGGTAAGACTTTAGCTTTTAGTATACCATTGGTTAATAAATTAATTCTAGATAAAAATGCAGTTGCACTAGTAATGTGTCCAACAAGAGAGCTAGCAACACAAGTAATGGAGGCAATTAAAAGTTTAATTAGTGATAGGATAAATATTAGAACAGCTTTATTAATTGGTGGTGAGTCGATGCAAAACCAACTTAGACAATTAGGTAAAAGATCTAGAATTATAGTTGGCACCCCAGGCAGAATTAACGATCACTTAAAAAGAAAAAGTTTAAATTTATCAGCAACAAAGTATTTAGTTTTAGATGAAACAGATAGAATGTTAGACATGGGATTTACACCACAAATTGAAATGGTTTTAAAGTTTGTACCAAAAAATCATCAAACATTATTATTTTCAGCAACTTTACCTCAAAATATCAAAAGAATTTCAGAAAAATATTTAGATAAACCTGAGAGAATAACTACTGGAGCAACTTCAATCCCCATTGCAAAAATTAAACAAGAATCAATTCAGGTTTTTAGAGAAAACAAATACGATGAATTAATTAATCAATTTTTGTCTAGAAAAGGATCTATTTTGGTTTTTGTCAAAACGAAAAGAGGTGCTGATAAAATGGTAAAGCGTCTTAAAGAGGAAGGTCATTCTGCAGACGCTATTCATGGAGATCTTCGTCAAAGCAAAAGAGATCGTGTCATCAACTCATTTAGAAAAGGATTAAAAAGAATTTTAGTAGCAACAGATGTAGCTGCAAGAGGCCTCGATATTCCATTAATTCAGCACGTAATTAATTACGACTTACCACAAACTCCAGAGGATTATGTTCATAGAATTGGCAGAACTGCAAGAGCTGGATCATATGGATCTGCTTTAACTTTTTTAACATCAGATGATAGATCAATGTGGAATTCTATTAATAGATTGATAGATCCAAATTTTAAAACGTTATCAAATAATCTGAGTAAGAATTTTAAAAAAGGAAAAAGAGGAAAAAAATCAAATAATAAAAAAAGAAAATTTAAGAGCAAAAAAAAATCTTTTAAGAAGAAATTTAAAAATAGAAAAAATAGATCTAATCAATTTACCTTCAAAAAATATAATAAAAAGTGAGGATAATTTAAGATTTTTTAGATTTTTCTCGCTTCAATTTCCTTTTTTCTTTTAATGTTAATTTTGGTTTTTTGCTAACACTTGAGTCTTTAAAGGATTTACCGCTGTAACGTTTAGACATGGTATTATTTTAATCACTCTAAAAAAAAAGGCCATCAAAAGATGGCCTTTAAGAATTTTTTTGAGTATATGGGGATTACATACCCATTCCACCCATTCCACCCATTCCACCCATTCCACCCATTCCACCAGGCATTGCAGGCGCTCCAGAATCTTTTTCATCTGGTTTGTCAGCTATCATTGCTTCTGTAGTTACCAGCAATCCAGAAATAGATGCTGCATCTTGTAAAGCGGTTCTTACAACTTTCACAGGATCGATAATCCCTTTAGCAAACATGTCGCAATATTCCTCGTTTTGAGCATCATAGCCATGTGTTTTTTTATTTTGTTCTAAAAGTTTACCAACAACTACTGATCCATCTACACCAGCATTTTTAGTGATTTGTCTAATAGGAGCTTCTAATGCTCTTCTTACCAAATCAACGCCAGCTTTTTGGTCTTCACCTTTAGCTTTAACTTTTTCTAGATCTTGAGCAGCATACAATAATGCACAACCGCCACCAGTAACGATACCTTCTTCAACAGCAGCTCTTGTTGCATTTAAAGCATCTTCAACTCTGTCTTTTCTCTCTTTTACTTCAACTTCTGTTGCACCACCTACTTTAATAACTGCAACACCACCAGCTAATTTTGCTAACCTCTCTTGTAGTTTTTCTTTATCGTAGTCTGAAGTTGTTTCGTCAATTTGTTGTTTGATTGAAGAACATCTAGCCTCTATATCTGATTTTTTACCAGAACCATTAACTATAGTACTGTTGTCTTTATCAACTTTAATTTTTTTACAAGAACCAAGATCATCAAGTTTAACATTTTCGAGTTTAATGCCCAGGTCCTCAGAAATAACTGAACCCCCAGTAAGAATTGCTATGTCTTCAAGCATAGCT
>CABYNK010000054.1 GCA_902520355.1 uncultured Pelagibacteraceae bacterium | reverse complement strand
TTGCATTTATAACTTTTATTGCATGGTTTGATAATAGCATAATTAAATCTCTAGGATTTGAATCGATAAAGAAAGTTTTTATAGGTTCTATTTTAGGTTTAATATTAGTTTACTTTGTTAGATTTTATTCTTTAGCATTCAATGGAATCAAATCAGGATATGAAAAGATTAATATCTCTGTTGATGAAAGTGCATATTTACTTGGTTACTCTAAAAGAAAAACATTTTTGAACATTCATGTTCCCTTTTTGAGAAATTCACTTTTATTTATTGTTATTTTGATCTCATTAGAAATTATAAGAGAATTACCTATCACTCTTATTTTAAGACCTTTTAATTTTGAGACTTTTGCAACTACAGCATATATTTCCGCCTCAGAGGATTTGTTAGAAGCCGCAGCAGTACCTTCATTATTTTTAATTTTAATCGCATCTATATTTATTATAATAAGTTCAAAATATATTTTAAGAGAAAACAATGAGTAATTTTTTTGAAGTTAAAAATGTCGATTTTAGTGTCGCGGGTAAAGTTAAAGTTAGAAACGTATCTTTTGTAATTGAAAAAGAAGGTGATATAATTTGTCTTTTAGGCCCTTCTGGAATTGGAAAAACTACTATACTTAGAACTATAGCTGGACTTGAAAGAACAAAGAATGGCACTATAGAACTTAAGGGAAATTTATTATCATCAGAAAAAAATCATGTAGAACCTGAAAAAAGAAATATTTCTCTTGCTTTTCAAGAAAATAGTTTATTTCCACATTATACAGTTGAAAAAAATATATTATTAGGCGCTGAGAGAAATAAAGGAAAAAAAAATTTACAACTAAGTTTTAAGGAAATTATAGATTTATTAGATATTTCATTAATATTAAATAAATTTCCTCATGAAATCAGTGCTGGAGAGTCACAAAGAGCATCTCTAGCAAGATCTCTCATAACTCAACCTGATCTTTTGTTACTTGACGAACCATTATCCAATGTAGATCAGAGCTTCAAAGAAGAAATTCAAGTAAAACTAAAAAGAATTTTAAAAAAATTAAAAATCACAACAATAATTGTTACACACGACTCATACGAGGCTTTCTATCTAGGATCAAAATGTGGAATAATATTAAATCAAGAACTTAAACAATTTGATGATCCTTATAAAGTTTATCATTTGCCGAACTCAATTGAGGTTGTAAATTTTTTAAATAGAGGAATTCTCATTCCTGCAGAAGTTACAAGCCCAAAAAGTCTTGATAATGTTGATTTAGGCACAATCACTGGAAATTTTATAAAACCATTCCCTATTGGGACAAAGGTAAAACTATTAATTCAACCTGAAGATCTTGAACATGATGACAAAAGTAACTTACAATTAGAAATAGTCGATAGAAAATTTAGAGGTGCTGGTTTTATTTATACATTAAAATCAAATAGCAATATGTTAATCCCAGTTTTTGTTCACTCACACCATATTCATCAGCATGAGGAGAATGAAAAATTTGGCATTAAAAGACCAATTCATATTGATCATATTGTTTGCTTCTAATAAAAACTCTCTAAAATGAATAATAAATTTAGAGTTTTTTTGAGAGGGATTTTTGATGTAAGTCCCCTTATGATACCCGTCGTTCCTTTTGGTTTAATTTTTGGAGTTCTTTCAATTGATATTGGATTTAGCCCAATAGAGACAATGGGAATGTCGTTAATAGTTTTCGGTGGAGCATCTCAAATTGTTTTACTACAACTATTCTCTGGAGGAGCCTCATCTTTAGTAATTATAAGTTCAGTTGGAGCAGTTAATTCAAGACATCTTTTATATGGAGCTGTTGTCTCAGAACATTTATCAGGCTTAAAGCTTGTTTGGAAAATTATAATTTCTTATTTTTTAGTTGATCAAGCTTTTGCAAGATCAAATGAGTATTTTAAGAATAATGAAGATAAAAATAAATATTTTCATTTGGTTGGTGGTGGCATTACTTGCTGGGTTATATGGCAAACAACTACTTTTCTAGGTATTGTTTTAGGGGCACTGATACCTGAAAAACTTGGCCTAAGTTTTGCAGTGCCATTAACTTTTTTGGCATTATTAGTAAATGATTTCAGAAAATTTATTAATATAATTGTAATTATTATTTCAGGTCTAGTAGCAACATTTGGATTTAATTATATTCCCTACAAAGCGTATGTAATCGTTGCTGGTGTAACTGCACTTATCACCGCTGCAGTCTTAACAAATTTTAAAAAAAATGAATAATTGGATATTAATTATAAGTTGTGGCTTGATAACTTTTTTAACTAGATTTTCAATGATTGCATTATTGAAAAAAGAAATGTTTAACGATAGAATTAGAGAGGTTTTGTCATTTGTTCCTTCAGCAATTTTTCCCGCAATCATATTCCCTGCAATTTTTTTAGATAGTTCAGGAGATTTTCAATTAGAAAATAATCCAAAAATTATGGCTGCAATTATTGCAATGTTGATTGGAATAATAAGCAAAAATATAATTGCGACAATTATTGCAGGATTAGCTTCTTATTGGTTTTTGATATTTGTGATATAAATTCACATGAAAAAAATTATATTTTTATTATTCTTTCTCTTTACATCGAATGTTTATTCAATGGAAAAAGAGACAACTTTTAACAAAGAGTTATTTGATAAGGCTCAATCTCAAGGAAAAATAGTAATAGTAAGTTCTTGGATTAAGTATTGCACATCCTGTGCAAG
>CABYNK010000053.1 GCA_902520355.1 uncultured Pelagibacteraceae bacterium | reverse complement strand
TTTGTATATCTCGTATATTTTAATAACTGAGGCCGCGGTTTCCTCAACCGATTTTCTTGTTACATCAATTGTTGGCCATTTATATTTTTTAAAAGTATTTTTTGCCATGTCCACTTCTTTTTTTATTTGATCTAAATCAGTATATAATTTGTTAGTATTTTCCTTAAGAGAATTCATTCTATTCTTTCTTATTTCAACCAATCTTTCTGGTTCAGTGTTTAATCCAATAACACATGATGCTTTGGGATTTCTCTTCAAAACCTCAGGAATAGAATTTTCATTAATTAAGGGTATATTAGATGTTTTAAGGCCTTTGTTTGCTAAAAAAATAGCCGTTGGTGTTTTGCTTGTTCTACTAACACCTAATAAAATTATGTCAGATTTTTTTATTTCTTTAAGAAGATTGCCGTCATCATGATTCATTGTGAATTGGATTGCTTCGATTCTTTTATAGTAACCCTCATCAAGAGCATATTGACCACTTGGTTGGTGTGAGGCTTTTTGATTTAAAAGTTTAGAAAAGCTCAATATTAAATCACCCAATACACCAAAACATGGAATTTTTTTTATATCACTATTTTTGGCAAGATATTTTGCTAAATTACTGTCAACTATAGAATATAAGATTATGGAATTTTTTTCTTTCCCTGCGTTTTCTAAAATTGTTAAAATTTGATTTTCCGTTCTTGTAAAAGAATAAGTGTGTATCTTGTAATCTATATTTTTAAATTGAGCTTTAATAGCTGTAAATATACGGTCTAATGTTTCACCGGTTGCATCTGATATAAGATAAATTTGATATAAATTACTCATGTATAATATGTGTATAAATTTGTATTATCTTTATCATATTGAACATCTTTCATGCTTTTAAATATATGTTGTAAAACAGTGATTTTATTAACAATATTAAACATGTTGAAATCTTTAGTGGCCATTTAATGTATTTAGTTAATAAGCTTCAATTTTACGTATATATTTATTAAAATTTTAGTCCTATATGTTGATAAATTGTTAATATAATGTTCAATAAATTTAATCACCAATATCCACAAAGTATACTAACACTACAATTAATTATATTTAATTATTAATTATGTCTCCAATTCAGGAAGTAATAATAAATAAAAAAAGTAATATTAATCCTATTTGGATTATGAGACAGGCGGGGAGGTATTTACCAGAATTTAGGGAAATAAGAAAACAAAATCCTGATTTTATAAAACTTTGTCTTAATGAAAAATTATCTAGTGAAATCACTTTACAGCCTTTAAAAAGATTCGATTTAGATGCAGCAATAATTTTTTCAGATATTTTAATGTTACCATATGGTTTGAATCAAAACGTAGAGTTTAAAAAAAATATTGGTCCAATACTTGGAGAACTAGATTTAAATGAAATTTCTAAAATTGAAGAGGTTGATTTTATAGAAAAAGTAAATCCGGTTTATAAATTAATTAAATTAGTTAGCAGCTCACAATTAACTAAAAATAAAAGCACAATAGGTTTTGTAGGAGCACCTTGGACTTTATTAGTCTATATGTTAAATAAAAAGTCCCCTAAATCTGGATTGAATAATAATTTTTTTAAAGACGATATTTTAATTAAAAAAATTTTAGCTATTTTGGAAAAATACTTAAAGATACATATTAAAAATCAGATTGATAACGGTGCTCAAATTATTCAAATTTTTGATAGTTGGGCTGGTTTACTCGACGATAAAGATCTGTCTAAATATGTTTATGATCCCACTCGCAATTTAGTTGATTACGTTAAAGCCCTAAATGTACCTGTGATTTGTTTTCCTAAGGGCATAAAAAAATATAAAGATTTTTGTGAAATCGTTCAACCAAGTGTGATTTGCATTGATTATGAAGTAGATCCAAAGCTAATTGAAAAAGAAATTAGAATACCTGTACAAGGAGGCCTGGATCCTAAAGTATTGCTTTCAGATAAAGAAAATTTGAAAAAAGAGGCAAAAAAATACCTAGATATATTTAAAGATCATCCATATATTTTTAATTTAGGTCACGGCATTTTGCCTGAAACAGATACTAGTATGATGGATTATTTGGTTAAAATAGTTAAAGATTATTAATATGTATTACACACACCCAAAGAGAAAAACTAAAGTTGTATTTGTTCAGCTTGGATCCCCAGCAGCACCAACCACAAAAGCTTTAAGAACATATCTTAGAAAGTTTTTAGGTGACCCAAGAGTTATCGATATTAATCCATGGCTTTGGAAAATAATCTTAAATTGTTTTGTATTGCCTTTTAGACCACAAAAATCTGCTAAGCTTTACGCGAGAATTTGGGATGGTAAAAGCTTCCCATTAATTACAAACACTAGAGATTTTACTAACAATGTGAGCGAAGAGTTAAAAAAAATAGATCCAGAGGGCTATGTTGAGGTTAACCATGCTTTTCTTTTATCTCCACCTTATGTTAACGAGGTATATGATAGTTGGGAAGAAGACCTAAAAAGAGGAGTTGGAGCCACAAAGCTCCTTGTCATACCAATGTTTCCTCAATATTCTGAAAGCACGATAGCTTCTGGTATAGATGCATTAGCGAAAGAATTATCTAAAAGAGTGAAAATACCAACCTTTGAAGTAATAACAAATTTTCATAGAACTCATGCGTTTATCGACAATTCAGTAAAGCAAGTTGACTTAAAATTAAACGAGTTAATTAACCAAGGTAAGAAAATTGATAGTTTAATAATAACATTTCACGGAATGCAAAAAAGAAGAATTGTTAACAAAGGAGACGATTATTATCGACATTGTTACGAAACGTT
>CABYNK010000052.1 GCA_902520355.1 uncultured Pelagibacteraceae bacterium | reverse complement strand
ATCAATAATTCTTTATGGAGAAAAATATGAATTGGAATTTTGATAACTCTTATTCAAGATTGTCTAATGCCTTCAAAGAACACATAGACCCCATAGCCGTAAAAAACCCAGAACTAATTTTAATGAATCAAGATTTGGCCAAAGAATTAAACTTAGACTTTACTAAAATTAATAAAAATGAGTTATCAGCTTTATTTACTGGAAATATTCTTCCTGAGGGAAGTAATTCGATTGCTCAGGCTTATGCAGGCCATCAATTTGGACATTTCACAATGTTAGGAGATGGAAGAGCGGTCTTAATAGGTGAACATTTAACGAATGAGAATAAAAGATATGATGTTCAATTTAAAGGTTCAGGAAAAACAGCATTTTCCAGAAATGGTGATGGTAGAGCTGCACTAGGTCCAATGCTAAGAGAATATATTATTAGTGAGGCAATGCATAATATGAATATTCCCTCAACGAGAAGTTTGGCAGTGGCTAAAACAGGTGAAAAAATAATGCGAGATAATCCATTGCAAGGTGCTATCTTAACAAGAGTAGCTTCAAGTCACATAAGAGTTGGAACTTTTCAATATGTTGCAGCACGAAATAAAAAAGATGAGCTAGAAATTTTTTTAGATTACGTAATTAAAAGACATTATCCAGAATTAATAAGTTCAAAAAATAAAGCTTTAGAACTTCTAAATGCTCTTATAGATAAACAAATTGATCTTGTAGTAAATTGGATGCGTGTTGGTTTTGTTCATGGTGTTATGAATACTGATAACATGACAATTTCGGGTGAGACAATAGATTATGGTCCATGTGCTTTCATGGATACATATGACCCAAAAACTGTTTTTAGCTCAATTGATAAGATGGGAAGATATGCTTATTGTAATCAACCAGCTATTACAAAATGGAATCTTTCAAGATTTGCTGAAAGTTTAATTCCTTTAATTGATGAAGATGAAGATAAGGCAGTTAAAAGTGCAACAGAATTAATTGATACTTTCGGCAAAAAATACGAGGAAAAGTGGTTGGACATGATGAGAAATAAACTCGGATTATTAGGAGCAAACAGCAAAGATAAGTTTTTAATTATTGATTTGCTTACCTGGATGCATCAAAAAAAAATAGATTATACAAATACTTTTTGTCATTTAATGAATCTCAAAGACTATGATGTTGACTTGTATAAAGATAATAATTTTCAAGATTGGAAAAAACGATGGAATGAAAGACTTAAAGAAAACAATAACACTCCTGAAAAATATTTGAAATTGATGAAAAAAATTAATCCTCTTATTATTCCAAGAAACCACAAAGTTGAGGAAGCTCTTGATGCAGCAGAGAAAGGTGATTTCAATTTAGTCAATAAACTGATAGAAGTCTTAAAAGAACCATATTCTCAACAAAAAAATCTACTTGAATATCAAACACCGTCTAATTTTAACGAAAGTTATCAAACTTTTTGTGGAACTTAAATCATAAATAAAATCGTTTTAACAAAAGGATTCAATACACCTCTCTTTAAGTTTAATTTTTTTATTTGTGAAAAATTTAACCATATAAAATCAGGATTTTTAATTTTCAAACTTTTTTTTATAGTCTATATTAATAATAACATTCTTATTTGGCTTTTTCCAAAATCTAGCCCCTTCTTCATAATGAATTGTCTCACAAATAATATTTTTTTTATTATTTAAAACAAACTCTGACAATGGAGTTTTTTTTCCTCCATGAGCTCTATTAATGTTTGATTGAGTCGCTGAAAATGATGGACATAATTTAATGCTGTTGTCTCCGGGCTCTTTTCTGGCGAACAACAAAAACTCTACTATATCTTTATTCGTTCTTGTTAAAATTGCTAAAATACCTCCATGTTTTTGGTTTAATATTGGTTGAGACCAGCTTGAAGTTTCTCTCTCAACCGCATTTTTAATTTTTACACCCTCTACTGAAAAGAATTGACCTGATTTATGAAATAAATTTCCATTTTTTTTTAAATACCAGTTATTAAGAGAGTTAACAGATACCTTGCTTACTCTCATTTTGTTGATTTTATTTCTTTGTTTTAGCCATTTTAAAATATTATCTATATTCTGATTTTCTATATTTTGACTAAATAAAATTTTTTTTCTTAATTCTAATAATTTATTTTTCATCATCATCTTTAAAATTACAATACTCTCTTACAATAAATTGTGGTTTTTTATTTAGCTTTATGTACGAACGCCCAATATATTCACCAACTAAACCAATCAATATAAGCTGTATACCAGAAAAAAAAACGATTAACATTGATAAGGAAGCCCAGCCAGCTGCTATTCCTGGATTATTTACTTTTATAAACATAATTACAATTACAGTAATAAAACTTATAAAAGTCATAAAAAATCCAACAAACGTAGCTAATCTTAATGGCACGATCGAAAAATTAGTTAAAACTCTCAACCATAATGAAATAAGTTTAAATATATTGTAGTTAGTTTTTCCCTCTTTTCTTTCTGAGTGTTCTATGTCTACGCTTGCAATATTTTTAGTGATATCAAAAATTAAACCATCTATATATACAAATGGACCATCATACTTAACTATTTCTTTACAAACCTTCTTTGTAAAGCATTTAAATGAAGATAAATATATAGATTTTGGTTTATCAATTAAAATATTAGAAACTTTTTTATTTAGCCAACTCCCAAGAAGTTTAAAGGTGCTATAAGTATTGTTTTTATAGTTTGTATAACAAACATCATATCCCTCTAATATTTTATTTAAGATTTTTGAAATTTCTTTAGGATGATGTTGGTAATCATCATCCATCAATAGTATGTAATCTCCTTTTGCTATTTTTAAACCTGCCATAATAGCATTATGTTGACCATAATTTTTCATTAGATTGATACCAATTACTTTATCTTTATTGATCTCAGATATTTTTGAGATCTTGAGCCAGGTATCATCTGAGCTGCAATCATTTACTAAAATTAATTCAATATCATTAATTTTTGATAAATTTTTTAATACAGCAAGTATATCTGACGTCAAGGTCTCAATAATTGATGAGCTATTATAAACAGGAATTACTACGCTTAAATTCATAACTATTTTTTTA
>CABYNK010000051.1 GCA_902520355.1 uncultured Pelagibacteraceae bacterium | reverse complement strand
TTCCATGATGTAAATCAAGTGTTTCCTCAGACATTATTGGAGACAAAGCACTATTAGCATAGTCTAATTTTGGTAGTTCAAAAGCCATATAGTTTTTTATACCTATTTATATCAACAAAAGTCAAATTAAAAATTATTTGGCCGTGTATAATTATACACGACCAAATAAATAGATTTAAAACCAGTTGTTTGGTATTATTACGTAATGTATCGCAAGCACTATACCTACTGAGACAGTTAATCCGAATACCATTTTTAGGAAATCTTTTCCAATTAATGGAAAGACATAACCTAACTTATATTCTTTGTTCATGGTAGCTATAGCAAGTTCTCTTCCACATAATAAACCAACAAAAACCCATGTCGTAGACATAGGTAAATCGTTTAGTTCTTTAAAGTAGAATAAGACACCAGCATAAATTACATTTATAATCGTCGCTGATCTTGCGTACCTTGTTCCTGTTTTTTCAAGAACAACTTTTTGAATTGGTCCGCCTTGAATGTAGAAAATATAGAATAACAGTGCTGTAAAGTAACCCATTACTATTAAAAGCAATGTTAAATCTAATTGTCTAGGTAGATATACAGCAATATTAGCCACGTCGTGAGACAACCAAACCCACCATAACCAACCAGAAGAAATCCAAACACTATTTCTCCAGAAGCCTACCCATTTTTCGTCTACTTCGTCAAATTTTTCATTAATGAATTTAGAGACAGCTATCCAGGCGATGTAAGCAACCATTGCTGCTAAACCATAGCCAACGACGCTTTTCATAAGCATTTTTTCAAGCACAACCGTTGAGGCAAATGCTGAAAGAACTAAAAAGGTAGTTGAAACTGGTATTCCAATTCTTGTTAATAATAACAGTATTGCAGGCGCTACTGCGTGATACCATTGAATTTCTTGATAAGGTATTCTAGTTAATCTTCCATAAGAAATATCACCATCATACGTATACCATCCCCATGCTAACGCAATAATCATAACAGCTGATGCAGATCCTGCAAGAGTATACCATTTAAACCACTTCTTTTTTGAAGCTATAAATGTACCTAGTGTTTGAATTGAGTCGTTAGCGATTACGCTATAACCGGCAAGGGCAAACCCTATAACCGTGTAAATTAAAGTCATATCCATTTTTATCTCCTTTATATTATTGTTTTCGGTTCCTATCGACTCATGACTTAATATGTATGTAATGTGAGAATAAAAATTATTCTATAAAAGAATAAAATAATATCAGAATTATGGGGAGGATTCGTCAACTAATAAACTATTAAATATTGATGTCTACTTTTAAATATTTTTTTTTCTCAATAAAGTTGTATTTATTTAATTAATTTCTTAATAAAATATACAGCTATTAGAGCTCCCAAAAATTCAGCTAAAATATATGTAGGCGTATTCAAATAATTAATTCCTGTAAAAGAATCAGTAAAAGTTCTAGCAATAGCAACAGCTGGATTTGCAAAAGATGTTGATGATGTGAACCAATAACCAGCCATGATATATGTTGCTACACTTGCAGCTATTGTTATTTTGCCATCTTTTAGAGTAGCAAAAATAATAAAAATTAAACCAAAAGTAGCAATTATTTCAGACAAGAAAATATGAAAGCCATCCCTATTTTTTGTTGATAACTCAAGAATATTGTGTTCAAAAAAAACATTAGCCAACATAACACCAAGCAAACAACCAAGTATTTGGGCAGGGATATATATAATCAGAAGTTTTCCAGTGATTTTTTTTCTTAAAAACATCGCTAAACTTACAAAAGGATTAAAATGTGCACCTGAAATATTTGCAAAAGCAGTTATTAAAACGAATAGACCAGCTCCAGTTGCAAGTGTATTAGCTGTTAATCTTAAAGCATTATCATTTGTGAGGTTTTCAGCCATTATTCCAGATCCAACAATAACCATTACTAAAAAGCTACTTCCGATAAATTCACCTAGAAATATTTTGTTAGTATTTTTCACTAGATAATAATTTTATAAATTCCTATTAAAAATAATGGTATTTGTAATCCAAAGTTAGTTAGTATTGCTTTATCTTTGCTAACAAATCCAGCGATAGTCCATCCTACAACTCCTAAGCCATGAAAATAGATATTCAAAGGATATATATTTAGGTTTGTTAATAGAATACCAACTAAAACTAGAAATGTGCTTATCCATTTAAGATATTTCTTAATAAACATACGTTTTCCTTTCAGCTTGTTTTATTTTGATTTTAGATAATAACTTATCTACACTTTTTACATAATCCAAAAAACTCAAGATTATATTTACTATATTTCATACCATCTTTGTCTTTGAAATTAGTTAAGTATTTAGCAAGACTTGCACTGCTAATTTCTGTTACTTTTTCACAGATCTCACAGATTGAAAATGCAGTAGCTTTTGATACCTGACAACTTGAATTTTGACATGCTATAAAAGCGTTTCTGCTTTCAATTTTGTGAATTTTTCCTATTTCAACCAGCTTATCTAATGCTCGATAAACTTGTAATGGAGCTTTAATCCCTTTTTTTTGAACATTAAAAAGAATTGCATAAGCTTTCATTGGTTCAGGTGATTTATGAATTAAATCAAAAATGATTTGCTGATTTTTTGAAAGAGTTTGCATTTTATTCATTCTACTGATTCCTTATTAATTTTTCAATTTAATCGATTGCTTTATGTTTAATAATGACAAGATAAATAAGAATAAAGAAGCTGCTATAATTGATGGTCCAGAAGCAGTATTAAATTCCAATGAAGAAAATAATCCCAAAATTACAGACAACAATCCACCTATAATTGAATAAATTACCATCTTCTGAGGACTTGATGAAATATTTCTAGCCATTGCAGCGGGTATAATTAACATTCCTGTAATTAATAATAAGCCAACCATCTTAATTGATATTGCAATGATTGCTGCCATCAAAATTGTAAATATAGCTTTTGCTCTATCAGGATTTAATCCTTCTGCTTCAGCTAGTTCATAATTAACAGTTGATGCAAACAAAGGTTTCCAAATTAATTTTAGAACTAAGAGAATTAATGCTCCTCCAATCCATATTATTAATAGATCATCAACTGTAACAGCTAATATATCTCCAAATAATAATCCCATAATATCAAATCTAATAAATGATAAAAAACCTATAACAACAAGTCCTACAGCTAGCGATGAGTGAGCTAAAAGGCCAAGCAAAGCATCACCAGGTAGATTGGTTT
>CABYNK010000050.1 GCA_902520355.1 uncultured Pelagibacteraceae bacterium | reverse complement strand
GTTTAAATTGTGAAAATTTTATTAGTATAAATAGCGGTCCAAAACCAATTAAAATGATAAAAAAGTATCTCAAGAATATTTCAAAATTAAAGATTGTAAAGTTTGCAGTGAATTGATCATAAATTGTCGATTTACTGAATAATAATGCACAAGCCATGTAGCAATTTTCATTAAAATTTTCTTTTAGAAAAAACAGCCATATTTTTGTGATCAATTTCAGAAATTGGATTAAAGGCTATGTAAGCACCTATTAAAATAGCCGGCAAAAAGGTTAATAGATATTTAATCAATGATTTATAATTTTTCTCAATCACGCCCTCTATATAATCAATAACCAACCAAAAAATAAAAAAAAAGACCACCGGTTCCCATATGAGCATTAATAAGGGTAGTAAAAATATTCTAAAATAATTTTTTTGTTTGAAGCTTTTAAGTGTTAGATAAATTAAAAAAAAAGAGAAAATAATAATCTCTTTTCTTCCCAAGACCTCAATTTCAGCTACAGGATATAAAAGGAATATAGGAGTAAAAACACATAACAAGATGATTTTACTAAATCTAACTGTTTTAAAAAAATTTATTAATAATAAGTAATATATGCCAATAGAAAAGATTTGAAAAAAAAGGATAGTTTGTCTTAAACTGTAATTCAATAATTCACTTATATTTATAGCAATTTGTCCAATTAACCCTCTTTTAGTAAACCCACCTTCATAGTTAATCAACCATTCAGAAACTGTAGAGTCGTTACCAACATTATATTTTCCATGTAAGTAAAACACACTAAAGATAAATAATATTGAGATATATAAGTTAAGATATTTATTTGCATTAATTGTATTGTTCATTTTTTTAGTTATTGGTGCCCTGACTAAGAATCGAACTTAGGATTTATCCTTACCATGGATACGTTATACCACTTAACTATCAGGGCAGACTATTTAAAATCAATTTATAATTGATTATATTGTAATTATTTCAAATTATTGCCTTAATTTTTTGGCCAATTTGATTTATATAACATTAAGGAATTTTATGGGTATTCATTACGATTATAAATCAACAAAAAGTGCTAAACTCATGGAAAAGCAAGCTAAGAGAGAGAAGAAGCTTGCTGAAAGAAAAGCAAAACGTTTAGCTAAAGAGGGTGTCAAAAAAGATAGTGACAAAGATAATGCTCTAGATGCATCAAAACCAATAACTCTAGATTTTTTAACGAATCCAGATAAAGAATGAGTACAAAAGAAAAAAATGAACGATTGAGTTCTGCTCTTAAAAAAAATTTAAAAAAAAAGAAAACTTTTTCAAAAAAAAAATAAAAAGAAAAATAGATAATGTCTATCCAGCCTGACTCTTGGATAAAAAAAATGTGTAAGGAACACAATATGATCGAGCCATTTTTAGATCATCAAGTTTCCGAAGGTAAAATCTCTTACGGCCTTAGTAGCATGGGTTATGATGTGAGAATATCAGACGAATATAGAATATTTACCAACGTAAATAGTTCTTTGGTAGATCCTAAAAATTTTTCTGAGGATAATTTTATTGAGAGGAAAGGTTCTCATTGTATAATTCCACCTAATTCATTTGTTTTAGCGAAAACCGTTGAGTATTTTAGAATACCAAAAGATGTTTTATGTATTTGTGTTGGAAAAAGCACTTATGCTAGAACAGGCATTATTTGCAATGTAACTCCAATAGAAAATGAATTTGAGGGAAATATAGTTATAGAGTTAAGCAATACTACTCCTAATCCAGCAAAAATATATTCTAATGAGGGTATAGCTCAATTCTTATTTTTTAAATCAGATACTCAACCAGAGACAACATATAAGTCAAAGAATGGCAAATATCAGGGTCAAACTACAATTCAGGTAGCAAAAATTAAAAAATAATTTATGGATAAGTTTTCAATTGAAGGCCCAAGTAGGATAAAGGGAGAAGTTGAAATTTCGGGATCCAAAAATTCCTCACTTCCAATTTTAGCAGCGACTTTGCTTTTTAATCAACCAGTTGTGGTAAAAAATTTACCGAGGGTAAAGGATATTGATACGATGATAAATTTGTTGAGATCCTTAGGTTCAAAAATTATTTTATCTAAAGATAGAAGAATTGCTAAAATACTTAATAAAACAAAATTGAAAACGTTTGCAAGTTATTCACTTGTTAAAACAATGAGGGGTTCAATTTTGGTATTAGGTCCTCTAATTGCAAGATATTATAAATCAAAAATTTCCTTACCTGGTGGATGTTTAATTGGAGCAAGACCAATAAATTATCATTTAGACTCTTTGAAAAAACTTGGGATGAGCTATGTTTTAAAAGATGGCTATATTCTAGCTAAATCCAGAGGTAAATTAAAAGGAACAATTATAAAGTTTCCTAAATTAAGCGTAGGAGCTACAGAAAATTCTATAATTGCTGCTTGTTTAGCAAAAGGGACTACTATTCTAAAAAATTGCGCAATTGAACCTGAAATAAAAGATCTAACAAATTTCTTAAATTCAGCAGGTGCAAAGATTTCCTGGTTTGGAAAAACATGCAAAATTGTTGGGGTAAATACATTAAATTCAACAGAATATTCAGTCATGGCTGATAGAATAGAGGCTGGTACTTTTTGTGTAGCTGCAACTTTGGCAAAAGGAAACTTGAAGATTTCAAACTTGGATGCAAAAATTATAAAAACGGAGCTGGAATTATTAAAAAGATTTGGTGCAAAAATAAAGACACATAAAGAGAAAATTTTTATCAAAGGTCCAGAAAAAATCAGATTTATCAAAAATATTAAAACTAAAGAATATCCAGGTATAGCAACTGATCTACAATCACAAATTATGGTTTTGATGTGTAAAGCGAATGGAAAAGGCTCTATCACTGAAAATATATTTGAAAATAGATTTATGCACGTAGCAGAACTGCGAAGACTAGGTGCAAAAATAGATGTAGAGAATAATAAAGCTTATATTTACGGGAACACAAAATTTATAGGTGCTGAATTAATGTCAAGTGATTTAAGAGCATCAGTTTCTTTGGTTTTGGCAGCTATGGTTTCTAGTGGAAAATCAATAATTAATAGAATTTATCATTTAGATCGCGGATATGAAAATATTGAGCAAAAATTAAAAAAAAATTGGAGTAAAAATTAAAAGATTAAAACAGTGAGCAAATACCTAGCTAAAATTATTGCAAATGATCAAGAGGGATTACAAATGATCTCAGCATGTGTCTCAGGCTCAAAAACAAAAGTTAATAATATTAAGTATTTGGCATCAAGCAAAGTTTTTCTATTATCTATAGAAAGAATTAAAATTGAGTCTGATCAAATAAATAAGAAAATAAACAGTATTTGTAGATTTGATTTTGTTGATAGGGTTAAATCTAAAAAATATTAATCAAGCAAATAAAGAGGAAATATTAAATTTAATTGGCATC
>CABYNK010000049.1 GCA_902520355.1 uncultured Pelagibacteraceae bacterium | reverse complement strand
CTGCCCCAAACTCTGCTAAAGTCTCCATTGCAACTAATGATAAACCGGCAATGATAGCAGGCCGGGCAGCTGGTAATATTATTTTATATAAAGTTTTAAACTTTGAGAAACCTAAATTTTTTCCTAAATCGATTAAATTTTGTGATTGATATAAAAATGAAGCTCTTGCTAATATATATACATAAGCAAACAACGAAAAAGATATTGATAATATTGCACCAAGCATGCCATCGAATTTTGGAATACTTTGATTGTAATTTGCATCTCCAAAAAGATTTTTTAGAATTGAATACACTGTGCCATAATTTTCAAAAAAAGCGGTCAATGAATAAGCGTAAATATAAGGTGGTACTGCAAAAGATAATATTAATGACCATTTAAAAAAGTCACAAAATGGAAATTTAAAAAAAGATACTATGTATGCGGATCCGGTGCCTAATAAAAATGTTAAAATAAGAACACATAATAATAAAATCGATGAATTTAAAATGTATTCAACTAAAAAGGTATTCTTTAAAAGTTCGTAATAATTTGAAGTATCTTCAAAGAAACTTGTAAACACAGTCACTATCGGAATTATTACAAATGTAGATACCAATAATGACAAAACAAACCAAATATTTAAATATCTAAACATTATTGATTTTATATCTTAAAATGTTTTTTGAAAAGGAATTTACTTGTTAAAAAAAGCTAATAAAATTTAGTGTCCACCATAAATCCCCATCTATGATGGACACCGGAAAGAAAAATTAGAAATTAAAAACTTTAAGGAGATGCGGAACTTCCTTAGGTTCAATTTCCTCTAGTTTTCTTTTATTTATTCTTTGGTCGATTTTTTTACATTCCATAATACATGGGGAACATGCTTTGGAAGATTTATTTAAATCAACTTCTGAAATAAATTTTTTTTCTTGTTTCACGTTTACTTCCATCCAGCGGCAGTCATCACTTCTACTGCTGCAGCTTGATTTTTTCCATAAGAAGCTAACTTAGTTTTCATATCTTGTTTGAAATCTAATCCTAAGTTATTTACTACTAGTGGACTTGGTGAAACACCATCAATCATTGGGAACTCAAAAGTATTATTTGTAAAATGCTCTTGAGATTCTGGAGTTAATAAAAACTCTACAAGTTTGACGGCATTAGCTTTGTTAGGTGCACCTTTTACTAAAGCAGCACAACTTACATTCATATGCGTTCCTCTATCGTTTTGATTAGGGAAGAAAGCTTTAACTTTCTTAGCAGCTGCTTGTTGTTCTGCACCTTTTTTACCTGACAACATAAGTGCTAGGTAATAAGTGTTTGCTACTGCAATATCAGCTTCTCCTGCTGCTACTGCCATGATTTGAGCTCTATCATTACCTGTAGGTGTTCTTGCCATGTTTGCAACAACTCCCTCAGCCCACTCTGCTGTAGCTTTTTTTCCATTGTTTTTAATCAATGATGCTACCAAAGATTTATTATAAATGTTGCTAGATTTTCTTATTACTAATCTACCCTTCCATTTAGGATCAGCTAAACCTTCATAAGTCATTCCAGATAATTCAGCACCAGAAACTCTTTCCGGTGAATAATAAATTATTCTAGCTCTTTTTGCTATTCCAACCCACTTACTTGTTCTAAAGCTTTTTGGAACAGCGTCTTTAATTGCTGCAGATGATAAACCACCTTGAAGAGCACCTTTTGCATCCATTGCCCCACATCTTCCAGCATCAGCTGTTATGTATAAGTCAGCGGAAGAATCAGCACCTTCGCTCAAGATTCTTTTTTCTAGAGCACCTGATTTTCCATTTATCAAATTGACCTTGATACCAGTCATATTTGTAAACTTGGAATAAAGCTCACTATCTGCTTTGTAATGTCTTGCATTAAAAATATTAACCTCATTTGCAACAGCGATAGCTGATACAAATAAAGAAGTAATTAATGCTAATATCGATATTTTTTTCATTAATTTCCTCGTTATTAGTTTATTTGAGAATGATAATTATTCTCAGTGGAGATGAGAATTATTCTCAATGATAATGATTATCAATCGCAATAATGTCGCAGCTCAACTTAAGATTGATTAATATTGAATTATTATGCTTTCCAATCGCCAATTTTACTGAACAAGAAGTTTCTAAAAGCTTGAACTCTAGCTGTATTTTTCAAAGATTGAGGGTAAACAAAATGCGCTTCAGTAATTGGACCTTCTGATTTAGGTAAAACTTTAATAATATTCGAGGAATTGCTAACTAAATACTCTGGCAATGCTGCTAAGCCAACTCCTGATTCTACTGCTAATAAAAGTCCCATAACACTGTTTACTTTCATTATTGGTTTTCTTTTTTTTCCATCATGCATACCTAATTTAAGAGCCCATTCTGGATTGTAAACTGGTGAAGGCGCTCCCTTACCAAATGAAATAAACTTGTGTTTGTTTAGATCACCTACAGTCTTAGGCATACCATATTTTTCTAGATATTTATTAGATCCATATATGTAATATTTCAGATCTATAAGTTTTTTTTGTATATAATTTAACTGTTTAGGTCTTCTCATAAAAATCCCAATATCTGCTTGCCTTGTACTTAAATCTAACTCTTTATCCTCGAAAATTAACTCTATTTCGACCTCAGGATTTAACCTCATAAATTCCTCAATTCTAGGTGTTAGCCAGTGAGTCCCAAAACTTCTAACTGTAGTAATTGTCAATTTTCCTGTTGGTTTGTTTTTTTGGTCTCCTAGAGAGGTTTCTACTTCTTTAAGTTTACTTATAACCTCATGTGCAGTTTTAAATACATACTCACCATTTTCTGTAAGTGTTAAGCCTCTAGCATGTCTCTCAAACAGTTGAACTTTTAAGTCTTGTTCTAAAGACTGTATCTGTCTACTTATTGCTGATTGACTTAGATTAAGATTAATAGTGGCATTTGTAAAACTTCCTGCCTCCGCAACAGCATGAAATATTTTTAATTTGTCCCAATCCATTATTTATCCAAATTTATGATATACCTTCCTGATGTTTCTCCTTTTAGCATTTTAGGATAAATATCAATAACCTCTTCTAAGTTAATTTCTTTAACTGATTTACCAAGAGTTTCAAAATCTAACAGTTTTCCTGCCTCATTCCATAAAAATTGTCTTCTTTTAATTGATGCATTTACAGAATTTATACCCCAAAGTTTGACACCTCTTATTATAAATGGCATGACAGTAGTATTTAATTTAATATCTGCAGCATTACCACACGCCGCTACTATTCCCGCATCTTTTGTTTGGGATAAAATATTTTCAAGCACTTTTCCACCAATATCTACTGTTAACCAAATTGAGTCCTGATCATCATCAATTTTAATTTCTGTTACTTTTTGAACAAACCCACTTGTTTTACCTTTATGCCATATAGATTTCCTTGATCTGCTAAAATAATGAGCTTCTTTAGTTTCGATTGTTTTTTTTAATGCCTCAACATTCATATAACCGTGCATTAAAATCTCTTTAGTTTTAGCGCACATTGTTATTACTGGAATTAACCCATCATTATCAAATTTAGGTGAAAGAAG
>CABYNK010000048.1 GCA_902520355.1 uncultured Pelagibacteraceae bacterium | reverse complement strand
TTTTGTATATAATTGAACAATTCAGATGATTTAATTCTTGATAAATCAAATCTCTGACATCTTGATATAACTGTAATTGGAATTTTTTTAATTTCAGTTGTTGCAAATATAAACTTTAGATATTCTGGAGGTTCTTCTAAAGTTTTTAAAAGAGCATTAAATGCTTGTTTGCTCAACATATGAACCTCATCAATAATAAAAATTTTATACTTTGATGAAGTTGGCCCATATCTCGAAAATTCTATTAGTTCTCTTACATCATCAACTCCGGTTTTGCTTGCTGCATCCATTTCCAATACATCAATATGGCTTGAGTTAGTAATTGCCTGACAGTTATCACATTTATTTTTACATTCTTTTTGATTTCCATTTGTGCAATTAAGTGCCTTTGCGACTATTCTTGCTATAGTAGTTTTACCCACTCCTCTAATTCCAGTGAATAAATATGCATTTGGAATCTTATTAGCCTTTATTGAATTTGTTATAGTCTCTGAAATTACATCTTGACCAATAAGATCATCAAAATTTTGTGGCCTATATTTAAGTGCTAATACTTTTGAATCATTGCTCATATTTATTAGGAGACTAGAACCTGAAAAACTGTCTTTACGACTGCTTCTGTTAAGATCTGGTCGGGTTCAAGCAGTATCCACCTCTAGCCTCCAAAACTATTATAACAGTAATAATTTCTTATCTACAAGAAAAGTTATTTATTTATTTCTCTTTGTTTGTCAGCTTCAAAAACACCTAGAACGTGAAAATCTTGACAATGTAATCCTAAATCCTCGAGTGATTTTTGCACTCTTGGTTCTTCGATATGACCATCTAAATCACATAAAAAGAAAAAAGAGTCGAAAGAATTTTTTTCAGGATAACTTTGCAATTTAGTTAGATTTACTCCATTAATAGCAAACCCTCCTAACGATTGATACAAGGCCGCAGGTTTACTTTTTAATTTAAATAAAAAAGACGTAATATATTTTTTTCCACTAAATTCTGGTTGTGATATATTTTTTCCCATAACAAGAAATCTTGTTAAGTTTCCTTGTTCATTTTCAATATTATTTTTTATAATTTCTAAATTATACGTTTTAGCACTCAATGATGAGGCTATTGCAGCTTTAGTTTTATCTTTACTTTTTGAAACCATCTCTGCAGATCCAGCCGTGTCAGCTCTCACATGCTCATTTAAATTATTTGATTTTATAAATTTTGAACACTGTGATAATGCTTGGGCATGAGAATAAACGTCTTTGATTTCTGAAACTTTTGTTTTAGGCAATCCTAGTAAATTATGTTCTACTTTTTGAAAATATTCAGCATAAATATTTAATCTGTATTCAAATATCAGATATTCGATTCCTATATTGCCAGTAATTCTATTTGATTCTGGAATTATAATTTTTGAATTTGTATCCTTTGATGCTTGAACAAAACAATCATCAAAAGTTTTACAAGGTACAACTTCAGCATTAGAGTCAATAGATAAGGCGGCTAAATGTGAATAGGCTCCGAAAGTTCCTTGAAAATAAATTTTGCTCATCGTGACTTATATTCCATAATCTTTTTTATAGCCATAAAATCCTCCTGAGTATCTACTCCAATTGGCGATGATTTAGCAAGAGCCACATTGATCTTAATGTTATTATCTAATGCTCTTAATTGTTCTAATCTATTTTTAATTTCATTTTGAGACTGTTTGAATGAAATAAATCTTCTCAATATTTCAGCATTATAACAATAAATTCCCAAATGATGATAAACCTGGTTACTTTCTTTATCTATTTCTCTCATAAAATTTAATGCTTGAGGAAATTCTGAATCATCCAAACTTTCTTCTGTAATCACTTTTACAATATCTTGATTTTTAAAAAAAGTTTTATCATTTATTTTGGCTGCTAAAGTTCCTAAATCACGCTTAGTCTTGATCATCTTGTTGTTTAAATTTTGAATATCCTCTAAATTCATTAATGGTTCATCTCCCTGTAGATTCATCACTAATTCTATATCAGTTCTACCTAACTTTAAGAAAGCCTCATAAATTCTGTCAGTCCCAGTTTTGTTACTATTGCTTGTTAAGATCGCCTCACCACCATTTTTTCTCACATCATCTACAATTTCTTGATCCTCAGCAGCAACAAATACCTCACCAATATTCGCCTCTTGTGCTTTTTTATAAACATGTGAAATGATAGATAATCCATTAATTTTTAATAAGGGTTTTCCCGGTAATCTTGAAGCTGATAACCTTGACGGAATTAATACTAATGTCTTCATTTTCTTTTAATTTTTCTTCACAATATAATCACAATATAAATAGAGGCAAAAATGTACATTAAAAATATAAGCAATTTTATATTTATAGTGTTATATGTTCAAAATAATTTTTTATAAATGGATTCTTTTGAATTAAATAAAATAGTTGCTGCAATATTGATGGTTGCACTTCTCATAATCGGTATTAGTAAGCTATCAAGTGTTATATTTTATGTGGAAAAGCCTAAAACCCCGGGTTATTCGGTAGAGGTAGAAGAAACAACTGTTAAAGACGCGGATACAAGTTTGCAAGCTTCCGAGGAAAAAATCGATATAGCTGCATTAATTTCTATGGGAGACCTTGATACAGGAGAAAAAGTTTTTAAAAAATGTGCTGCTTGTCATTCTATTGTTAAAGGTGGTAAAAATAATATCGGTCCAGCCTTATACAACGTTGTAGGAAGAAAAGTTGGTGTAGTAAATGATTACAAATATTCAAAAGCTCTTTCGGGTTATGGAAAAGAGTGGACTTTTGAAGAACTGAATGGTTACTTATTAAAGCCAGCAAAATGGATTAAAGGAACGAAGATGGCTTTTGCTGGATTAAGAAAAGAAAAAGATAGAGCCTCTGTTATATTATACTTGAATCAAAATTCAGATAATCCTTTACCATTACCTTAGTTTTCCAAAACAATACAATAATATACTTTTCTGAACGTGAACTCTATTTGCTGCTTGCTCCCAGACTTTAGACTGTTCACTTGAAAAGACACTCTCATCTACTTCTGAACCTCTTGGTAAACAATGAAGAAAAATGCAATCTTTTTTTGCAAAGCCCATTAGCTTTTTACTTATCTTAAACTTCTTAAATTGACTCAATTTTTTTAACTTATTTACTTTATCATTCAAAGAAATTACTTTATCTGAAAAAATAACATCTGCATTTTTTACTGCTTTTTCCGGATCATTATAAATAGAAATTTTTTTTTTATTTTTTTTTATATAACTCATTATGCTATTATTGAATTTATATTTTTTTGGACATCCAACTTTTAAGTTAAAAGAGAATTTTATTGAAGCAGCAATCAAAGAATTCAGAACATTATTTAAATCACCTATCCAGGTAATATTCAATTTAGATATTGGTTTTTTTTTAATTTCCTCAACTGTGAACACATCTGATAAGATCTGTGTTGGGTGAGATGAAGGACTTAATCCATTAATAATTGGAATTGTTAAATGCTTTTTAAATTCCTCTAACTTTCCATCATTATCGGTTCTAAGCATAAAAGCATTTCCAAAATTAGATAATATTTTAGCAGTGTCTTCAATACTCTCCCCACCTTTGGATAAATGTAGTTCATCTGGTCTAAGTGTTAAAGTGCTCCCACCAAGCTGTTTTATTGCCAGATAAAAACTCAACCTAGTCCTCAAACTAGATTTTTCAAACATTTGTATTAATAATTTTCCTTTTAAAGGTATTCCTTTATCGAGGTCGAGATTATTAAGTTTCTT
>CABYNK010000047.1 GCA_902520355.1 uncultured Pelagibacteraceae bacterium | reverse complement strand
GAGAAAATTAATGGGTGTTCAGATTGATATTAACAAAATAAACTTAACTAAATCTCTTAGTATTAAAGATGAAAAAGGAAATATAATTGGGGATCTGAGATCTGCCTGTTATTCACCTCATTTTAAAAAGTCCATAGGTATTGCAATGATAAACGAACCATATTGTAAAGCATCAGCCACTGGATTAATGGAAATTGATGGAAATTCAATAGCTGTAAAAGTTTGCGATTTACCTTTCATCTAGTATAAAACTTACATCATGAATATTGCAATAGTAGGAGCAACGGGAAATGTTGGCAGAAAAACTTTAGAAGTTCTAAAGAGAAAAGGACTTCCTATAGATGATCTTTATTTAGTTGCTTCGTCTAAGAGTGCTGGAAAAAAAATCCATTTTCAAGGCAAAGATATCGTAGTCAGTGAGCTAGAAAATTTTAATTTTTCAAAAGTAAAAATTGCTTTCTTTGCAGCAGGTGGAAAAATTTCTGAAAAATTTGCTGAGAAGGCGGCCAAGCATTGTTTGGTAATTGATAATTCAAGTTTTTTTAGAATGGACCCGGATGTCCCTTTAATAGTCCCTCAGGTAAATTCGAACGCTTTAAATGATATAAAAAAAAATATTATTGCAAATCCTAATTGTTCGACAGCACAATTGGTAATCGCATTAAAACCATTGCATGATTTATTTGTTATTAAAAGAGTAGTTGTTTCAACATATCAATCTGTTTCTGGTGCTGGCAAAGCAGCAATGGATGAATTGATAAAACAAACCAAATTAACTTTAGATGGTAAAGATATTAAACCTGAAAATTTTACAAAACAAATTGCTTTTAACGCTATTCCCCATATTGATGTTTTTTCAGATGATGGCTACACAAAAGAAGAGTTGAAAATGAGCAATGAGACTAAAAAAATTTTAGATGAAAGAATTGATCTGACTGCGACATGTGTGAGACTACCAATATCAGTTTCTCATTCAGAGTCGGTAAATGTTCAATTTGAGAAGAATTTTTCTTTAGAACAAATAAAGGAGGCATTGAATAGTTTTGATGGTTGCAAAGTAATTGATGAAAGAAGTGATGGAGGTTATTCGACACCATTAGAAGCAGAAGGAAAAGATGAAACTTTTATTTCGAGGATTAGAGAAGATAAAACAATAAAAAATGGATTAAATTTGTGGATTGTATCTGACAATCTTTTAAGGGGTGCTGCCTTGAACGCAGTTGAAATAGCCGAAGCATTAATCAAAAATAATTTTTATGGAAAATAAACCTCCTTTGTCACCGCATATTCAAATTTATAGATGGCATATTTCATCTTTAGTTTCTATTACACATAGAATTACAGGAATAATAAATATTATCGGCATCACTTTTATTTGCATATGGTCGTGTTTACTGCTTTTAGGTGAAAATAATTATGAGATGTTTAATGTATTTTTAAAATCACTATTTGGAAAATTTATTATTTTGGGAATTACATGGTCTTTTTCATTTCAAATTTTAAGTGAAATTAGACATTTAATAATGGATCTTGGTTATGGTTTTGATCCTAAGATAACTAAGATAACAGGGTTAGTGGTAATATTTGGATCATTAATTTTAACGATTGTTTTTTTTACTTTGGGAAAAAATTTTTAATATGATCAGCGCAACTAGAAAATGGATTTTTTTGAAGGTGAGTGGAGCTTTATTAGTTCCTTTGATGATGTGGTTTATCTTAAATCTTACAATGATTTATGATGAAGAATATTTAAAATTAATAGACTTTTTTACAAAGCCATTTTCTAAATTTTTGTTTAGTATTTTTATTGTTAATGCTTATTTTTTTTCAGCCTTAAGCATAAGTGAGGTTTTTGAGGATTATATTAAAAATGATAAAATCAAAAGTGTCGCAAATAAGCTTTTATATGCTTCAGCAGTAGCAATTCCTTTAATTACAATTATATTAATCTCTAATTTATGAGTACATATAAAATAATAGATCATGAATATGACGTAGTAGTTCTTGGTGCTGGTGGTTCTGGTTTGCGAGCTGCTGTTGGTTTAAGTGAAGCAGGATTAAAAACTGCATGTATCTCAAAAGTATTTCCAACGAGGAGTCATACTTCTGCTGCACAGGGTGGAATTTCAGCAGCCCTAGGTAATATGGGAGAAGATGATTGGCGTTGGCATATGTATGATACTGTAAAAGGAGCAGATTGGTTAGGAGATCAAGATAGTATTGAATATCTTTGCAAAGAAGCCCCTAAAGCAGTTATTGAATTAGAAAAATATGGGGTCCCTTTTAGCAGAACAGAAGATGGAAAAATTTATCAAAGACCTTTTGGTGGTATGACTAAAAATTATGGAAATGGAATTGTTCAAAGAACATGTGCTGCAGCTGATCGGACAGGACACGCAATTTTACATACTCTATATGGACAAGCTTTAAAACATAAGACAGAGTTCTTCATTGAGTATTTTGCTCTTGATCTTTTAATGAAGGATGGCGAATGTAAAGGATTGATAGCGTGGAATTTAAATGATGGAACTATTCATAGATTTAGATCTCATATTGTCATTATAGCCACAGGCGGTTATGGAAAAGTATATTATTCTGCAACATCTGCTCACACATGTACAGGTGATGGAAATGCGATGGTGTTAAGAGCAGGATTACCATTACAAGATATGGAGTTTGTACAATTTCATCCAACAGGTATTTATGGACATGGCACTTTAATAACAGAGGGTGCAAGAGGTGAAGGAGGTTATCTTACCAACTCTAAAGGTGAAAGGTTTATGGAAAGATATGCACCAAAAGCTAAAGATCTAGCTTCTAGAGATGTTGTAAGTAGGTCAATGTCAATTGAAATTAATGAAGGCAGAGGAGTTGGAAAAGATCAGGATCATGTTCATTTAAATTTAAGTCATTTAGATAAAGAAATTATAGAAAGTAGATTGCCAGGCATAACAGATGCAGCAAGATTATTCGCAAATGTAGATGTAACCAAAGAACCAATACCAGTTGTACCTACAGTTCACTATAATATGGGAGGTATACCTACTAATTATAAAGCAGAAGTTTTGACAGTAAATGGTTCCGAAAAAACTGTTCCAGGACTCATGGCTATAGGAGAGGCAGCTTGTGTTTCAGTTCATGGTGCAAATAGATTAGGATCTAACTCTCTAATAGATCTAGTAGTTTTTGGAAGAGCTGCAGCAAAAAGAGCTGCTGAATTAATTAAACCTGGTACACCACATGAGGAAATTAACGACTTAGAAACACAAAAATGTTTAGATCGTTTTGATAAGATTAGAAATTCTGATGGAGATATCGGCACTGCCGAACTAAGATTATCAATGCAAAAAACAATGCAATCAAAATGTGCAGTATTCAGAACAGAGAAAACTCTCAAAGAGGGTGTTGACGAAATAAGAAAAACATTTGATGGACTGAACTCTCTATCAGTTAAAGATAAATCATTGATATTTAATACTGATTTGGTTGAAACTTTAGAGTTTGATAATTTAATTAGACAAGCAGTTGTGACAGTTGACTCAGCTTATAATAGAAAAGAGAGCAGAGGAGCTCATGCAAGAGAAGATTTTCCTAAAAGAGATGATAACCAATTTATGCAACATACATTAGCTTGGTGTGATGGAAAAAAATCGAAAATAAGTTATAGAGATGTTCACAAGTCTACATTAACCAATGAAGTACAGTATTTTCCACCTCAGGAGAGAGTTTATTAATGGTACAAATCAGTTTACCTGAAAAGTCTAAAACAAAAAAAGGTAAATTCTTTAAAGACAAAACTGGCTCAAAAAACATAAGAAAAGTAAACGTCTACAGATGGGATCCATCTACAGATGAAAATCCAAGAATTGATACATATGAAGTTGATATGGATAATTGTCCATCTAAAGTATTAGATATTTTAAATAAAATTAAAAATGA
>CABYNK010000046.1 GCA_902520355.1 uncultured Pelagibacteraceae bacterium | reverse complement strand
AGATGTATCTCACGATTAACAGATGCAACAGGTGGTAAAATTTTTATAGAAGGCCAGGACCTTTTACAGCTAAACAATAAAGATCTGATTGATCTTAGAAGAAACAAAATGGGAATGGTTTTTCAAAGCTTTGCTTTACTTCCTCATAAAACTGTTGTTGAAAATATAGCTTTTCCACTTCAGATTAAAGGAGTTAAGACCGAAGACAGCATTAGTAAAGCAATGGATATGGTTAAATTAGTTGGTCTTGAGGGTAGAGAAAACTACTTTCCAAGAGAACTTTCAGGAGGACAGCAACAAAGAGTGGGTATTGCAAGGTCTCTGGCGGTTGAACCTGATATTTGGTTTTTAGATGAGCCTTTTTCTGCTTTGGATCCATTAATCAGAAAAGAGATGCAGGATGAATTTTTAAGACTTCAAGAAAAGTTACAAAAAACAATTATGTTTATTACGCATGATTTTGATGAGGCTTTAAAACTTGCTGACCGGATTGCAATTATGAAAGATGGTATAATTGAGCAGCTAGATACACCTGCTAATATTGTTTTAAACCCAGCTACGGAATATGTCAGAAAGTTTACAGAAGAAGTACCAAGAGAAAAAGTTTTATTAATTGAAGATGTCATGGAGGCATCTAGAGATAATTTAGGTAACTTAAAAGTCTCAAAAGATGAAATCATAGAGAATGTTGCAGAAAAAATTCTTACTCAAGAGAAACCAGTTGCTGTTGTAGACGAAAAAAATGAAATTATAGGCTCTATCAATCCAACTAAAATAATCAACACAGTTTTTGGAGGAAGAAAAAATAATAATTAAATCATGGAACTTTTAAAGAAATATCCAAAAACTTTTCAATGGTTATTCTTATTAATTGTATTCTTTGCCTTATGCTTTGCAATTGATGTTCCAGAAACATACAAGTTTATTAGGGGTCAAGCAGAATTTGTAAAAGATCCTAATCAAAGTAGTTATGTATTTTTAGGTAAAGAAGTAAGATATTATGCTTTTGATGTCTTCTGGAGACTGCCTCCATTACTTGGATGGCTGCCTATTTGGATCAATGACTCATTATTTTTCTTAATGAACGAATGGATGCCAATAGAAGTTTGGAATGAAGATACTCAAGAATTTAAAAGTCGACCGATAGTTTTACAAATAAGTAGAAATTTGACTGCTTTTATGACTTTTTTAATTGAATTAATAAGAGAGATTTTATTGGGAGGTTTAGAAACTATTGTTGCTTTTACGAGTTGGGATTGGATTGATAAAAACCCATGGGCTGAATTACCAGGATTACCTTGGACTATTGTTGCAGCAGGTGCAGCGCTACTTTCATACAAGCTAAGTGGCAAAGGTTTAGCTTTGTTTGCGGGTTTAACCATGGTTTACATTTCCGTATTTGGTCAATGGAAACCCTCTATGCAAACACTTTCTTTTATATTGGTTGCCGCTCCTTTATCGTTTATTTTTGGTTTAGGATTAGGAATAGCAGCTTTTAAAAGTAAACGTGTAGAAAAAGCTTTATATCCAATATTACTAGTAATGCAAACAATGCCACAATACGCTGTATTGGTTCCAGCACTGGTTCTTTTTGGAGTAGGTGATCATGCTGCAGTAATTATTACTATGGTTGTAGCAATACCACCGATGATACTGTTGACTTTATTAGGTTTAAGAGCAGTGCCTCCAGAAGTTATTGAAGCAGGTAGGATGAGTGGATGTAATAATTTTCAATTAATGTTTAAAGTATTAATTCCGACTGCTAGAAGAGATATTTTAATTGGAGTTAATCAAGTCATCATGGTGTGTTTTTCTATGGCAGTTATTTCAGCCTTTATTGGAGCAAAAGGCTTAGGATTCAATTTATTATTAGCACTAAACCAATTAAATATTGGGTTAGCTTTAGAGGCAGGCTTATGTATTAGTTTAATTGCAATTCTTTTAGATAAAATGTCTTTAGCATGGGCTAATAAACAAACAGATTATTTTGGTAATCTTACTTTTTATCAAAGAAACAAAAATCTTTTATTTTTTGGTGTTATATTTGTAGTTGGAATAGTACTTGCCTATGTTGGAACTTTTTTATTTAAAGATTCCTTTAATTATTTATTTGAAATTCCACATAACAAAGGTATATCGACTGCTGATTTTTGGAATAAAGGTGTAGATTGGATATTTGAGACTTTCTTTATATATATTAAAGCATTCAATACATGGTTAATACAAGATGTGCTTCAGCCAATGAGAGCACTTTATTTAAGAATGCCTGCTATAGCTACAATAGTTTTAGTTGTTGGAGCAGGATATCTAATTGGTGGCTTACGTTCAGCATTGGTAGTTTGTGCATTAACTTTATTTATTGCATTCAGCCCATGGTGGGATAGAGCTTTAGTCACAGCATACATGGCAACCTTTGGAGTTATCGTTTCTTGTATCATTGGATTTACAGTTGGAACTTTATGTTTCCAAAATAAACATTCAGCTAACTTTATGTTAGGCGTGTGCGATATTTTTCAAACTTTCCCGTCTTTTGTATATTTAATTCCAGTAATGATGTTATTTGGTATAACAGATACATCTGTGCTTATTGCGGTTATAGTTTATGCAACGATACCAGCTACAAGATATACAATTGAAGGATTAAGAAGTGTTCCAGCTGGTCTGCATGATGCAGCAACTATGTCAGGTGTGAATAAATTTCAAAGATTGACTAAAATTGAATTTCCTTTGGCATTCCCACACATGATGCTTGGTATAAATCAAACGATTGTATTTGCATTATTCATGGTGATTATCGGGGCATTTATTGGAACAGAAGATTTAGGCCAATATATACTAAAAGCATTATCAGATAAAAAGGGTGCTGGAATTGGATTAACACTTGGTATCTGTGTAGCTTTTATAGCTTTAATATTCGATAATTTAATTAGAGCTTATGTCCAAAAAAGAAAAAAACACTTAGGTATCGATTAATCTAAGATTATTTATCTAAAAAAGTTTTTGAAGAGTCATCCATAGCAGTTGCCCATGGTGTATGATGAACAGGAGCAACGGAGCCGGTTACCGGAGATGAAAAAGATTTATTTCTGTAAGTTGAAATATCTTCAACTTTATGATGTTCCCATTCTTTAAAGTGTTTTCTTATTAACTCAAAATCAATTTTTGGATAATCAGACATTTCATGAAGTTCTTTTGTATACTCAGTTTGAAAATCAATCATTTGATCTGGGTTTTCTAGTTTTTCTTCCATTGCAACCCATTTATTAATATCTTTTTCAACCTCACCATTACTTGGTATTTTGATTTTATTCATAATCACATCTCTTGCGTACCAAGCTTGGCAATCAAACATATTAAATGTATGGAATTGATCTTGCATTCCAAGATATAAAAGTTTGTGATTATCTTGCCAAACAATACCTTTATATAATTTTGGTGGATACAACCTGTTTCTAGTTTTTAATTGTAAATTTTCCTCTAAAAAAGGAAAATGATGAAGATAACCAGTACATAAAATTACAACATCAGCTTCTTGTTCATTTCCATCTTTAAAGATTGCTTTTTTGCCCTCTAATTTATCTAGATAATGAACTTCTTTCATTCCTTTAGGCCATTTAAATCCCATTGGATTATGTCGATAACCAATTGTAACACTCTTGGCTCCATATTTATTACATTGAAGCGCAATATCTTCAGCAGAGTAACTACTTCCTAAAACAATTACATTCTTATTTCTAAATTCCTCTGCATCTCTAAAATCATGAGAATGCATTATTCTTCCTGGAAATGTATCCATCCCCTTGTATTCTGGAATAAACGGAACTGAAAAATGACCTGTTGAAACAACAACAAAATCAAAATTATCTTTTAATATTTCATTATTAACTTTATCTTGATAACTAAGCTCAAATTTGTCATTTTTTAAAAATAGTATTTAAGACTCTTGTATTAAATTTTATCTTTTTTCTTAAATTTCCTTTACTTACTCTTCCAACAATATAGTTATATAAAACTTCTCTTGGTGGAAAAGATGGTATTGGTTTGCCAAAATGTTCATCGAAAGAATAATCTGCAAATTCTAAACATTCTTTTGGTCCATTTGACCAAAGATACCTATACATGCTGTTAGGCACAGGATCTCCGTATTGATCAGATCCTGTTCGCCAACTATAATTCCATAAACCGCCCCAATCCTCTTGCTTTTCAAAACAAACAACTTCAGGGATTTTTTCACCATTTTTTTCTGCTAATTCAAAAGACCTTAACATCGATAATCCACAAGGTCCTGCACCAATAATTGCTACTTTTGTCATTAATCTACTTAATTAAATAATTATTTTTGTATTTTACTAACAAAATGACGACAATTACAATAAAATAATTATTTGTTATGAAAAAT
>CABYNK010000045.1 GCA_902520355.1 uncultured Pelagibacteraceae bacterium | reverse complement strand
CAATTTTGGTTTTGACTAAAGGGTTAAAATTTGAGAAAAAAAATAACAAGATTTTAACTATTTCTGAACAGCTTCAAAAAAACTACAATTTAAAAAATATTTCAGTCTTAAAAGGACCCTGTTTGGCAAAAGAATTAGCTAGAAAAAATCAAACTAGCGTAATTATTGCAAATAGAAATATTAGCATTGCCAAATCTATTGGAAGAAAAATTTCTACAAAATATTATTTAACAGAATACTCTAAAGATGTAGTCGGAGTGGAAGTATGTTCAGCAATAAAGAACATATATTCAATGATAATTGGAGCTGGTCAAAGCCTCAATTCATCGTCAAATCTATTTCAAAAAGCAGTTCTTGAAATGAGATATTTAAATAGATATTTCAAAGGTAAAGATGAAACCATCTTAGGGCTTGCTGGAGTGGGTGACTTGTATGTTAGTGCTGCTGGTGGAAGAAATAGTAAGATGGGTAGTTTCTTAGGAAAAGGATTTAAATTTAAAACTGCAAAAAAAAGATTTATGCCCAAAGAAACTGTTGAAGGCGAGGAACTTGCAAGAGAGATCACACCTTTTATTTTAAAAAAAATTGATAAGAAGAAAATCCCATTAATGATTAATTTACTTAAAACAATTAAAGAAAATAAAAAACTTAAAATAAAAGTTTAAAATAAACCTTCTATATCGCCATCTTTATTCAGTTTAATGGAGTCAGCTGCTGGCACTCTTGGAAGTCCTGGCATTGTCATGATCGCTCCACAAACTACAACAATAAATTCAGCACCAGATGAAAGCCTAATCTCTCTAATTGGTAATGAATGACCTGTTGGAGCACCTTTTAGACTTGGATCTGTTGAAAAACTATATTGAGTTTTTGCAATACATATAGGTAATTCCCCATAACCAGCTTCTTCAAAGTTTTTTAGTTGATCTCTAATTTTAGTATCAGCAATAACTTCATCTGCCCTATAAATCTCTTTTGCTATAGTTTCTATTTTTTTGAAAAGCGGAGTTTTACTTTCATACAAAAATTTGAATTTAGCTTCATTCTTTCCACATAAATCTGTCACATGTTTAGCTAAATCTTTTGTTCCTTCACCACCATCAGCCCAATGTTTACAAATACTTGCTTTAACCCCCAGCTTTTTACAAAAATCAATTAACGCATCTACCTCTTTATCAGTATCTTTTATAAAATGATTTATAGCTACTGCGACAGGTAAACCAAATTTTTTTACATTTTCAATATGTCTCTCAAGATTTATTAATCCTTTCTTGAGTGCATCAATATTTTCATTTTTTAAATCATCTTTTGCAACACCACCATGCATCTTTAAAGCTCTTATAGTTGCAACTATAACAACACAACTTGGTTTTAAATTTGATTTTCTACATTTGATATCTAAAAATTTTTCAGCCCCTAAATCTGCACCAAAACCTGCTTCAGTAATTACATAATCAGCAAGTTTTAATCCAGCTTTTGTTGCAATTACTGAATTACATCCATGCGCAATATTTGCAAATGGTCCACCATGAATTATTGCGGGATTATTTTCCAGTGTTTGTGTAATATTAGGCCTGATTGCCTCTTTAAGCAAAACAGTCATTGGTCCATGAGCATTTAAATCTTTAGCATAGATTGGTTTTTTTTCTCGGGTGTATGCAACTGTAATATTTCCGATCCTTTTTTCTAAATCTTCAAGATCATTAGCAAGACAAAAGATAGCCATTATCTCAGAGGCAACTGTAATATCAAAACCATCTTCTCTAGGAAAACCATTAGCAACACCACCAAGATTAATATTTATTGATCTCAAAGCCCGATCGTTCATATCCATAACTCTTTTCCAAACAACTCTTCTTACATCTATATTTAGTTTATTTCCCCAGTAGATATGATTATCAATTAATGCTGACAAAAGATTATGAGCAGAAGTTATCGCGTGAAAATCTCCTGTGAAGTGGAGATTAATTTGTTCCATAGGTACTACTTGTGCGTATCCACCCCCTGCAGCGCCACCTTTCATTCCAAAGGATGGGCCTAGACTTGGTTCTCTTAAGCATACAATAGATTTTTTTCCAATTTTATTAAGTCCATCATTTAATCCTACAGAAGTGGTTGTTTTACCCTCACCAGCTGGAGTAGGAGTTATTGCTGTAACCAAAATTAATTTACCGTCTGGTTTATTTTTTAATGTATTTAAGTATTCCAAATTAACTTTTGCAATATGTCTACCCATTGGGCTAAAAGCTGAGCTTTCGTCTGGAACATTTACTTTTGCTAAAATTTCCTTAATTGGAAGCATTTTTGCTTCACGAGCAATTTGAATATCTGATTTTATGTCGCTCATTGAATTTAATAAAAAACTGGTTGATTAGTATCTCTTTTTAATGCCTTTGGAAATATCTAAAAATTATATATAAAAAAAATATGAACTATTTATACTCATTATTATAAAATTTAATCATGCAAAAATATTCAGTTTTCAGTCTTATTAAAAATGCACTTTCAAATCACGAAAATTGGGATTTAGCTTGGAAAGATCCAACTCCAAAGAAAGAATACGATGTTGTTATTATTGGTGGTGGCGGACATGGTTTAGCAACGGCATACTATTTAGCAAAAGAACACAATATTACAAATGTTGCAATAATTGAAAAAGGTTGGATCGGTGGAGGTAATGTTGGTCGAAACACTACAATAATAAGATCGAATTATATGCATGATGACAACGCATTATTTAGTGAATTTGGAATGGATCTTTGGAGAAGAATGAGTCAGGATTTAAATTATAACGTAATGTTTTCTCCGAGAGGAATAATAAATCTCGCTCACTCAGATGCACAAATGAATACCTATGCACGAAGAGGGAATTCAATGAGATTAAATGGTATCGATGCAGTGCTTTTAAACAGGGAAGAGGTGAAAGAAATTATTCCTATGGCTGATTTTTCTGAAAATGTAAGATTTCCAATTTTTGGAGGATTAATGCAGCCTAGCGCAGGAACAGCTAGACACGATGCTGTTGCCTGGGGTTATGCTCGTCAAGCAGATGATATGGGTGTAGACATTATTCAAAATTGTGAAGTGATAGGGTTTGATGTATCTGCTGGAAAAATTAATGGAGTGAGAACTTCTCGTGGGGACATTAAAGCAAAAAAAATTGGATTATGTGTTGCAGGTAGTACAAATATTTTAGCTGAAAAATTAAATATGACATTACCAGTTGAGACTCATTTACTACAAGCATGTGTATCTGAACCGGTAAAACCAGTTTTAGATAAAGTAGTTACTTTTGGTGCTGGACATTTTTATATAAGCCAGTCAGACAAAGGAGAAATGGTTATGGGTGGTGATCTAGATGGCTATAATAGTTATGCGCAAAGAGGTAATCTTCCAACACTACAGCATGTTCTCACTGAAGGAATAGCAATGATGCCATTCTTAAGTAAATTAAAAATGTTAAGAACTTGGGGAGGAATAATGGACATGTCTATGGACGGCTCGCCAATAATAGACAAGACTCACATTGAAGGTTTATATTTGAACTGCGGTTGGTGTTATGGTGGATTTAAAGCAACACCTGCATCTGGTTGGACATTTGCACACACGATTGCACAAGATAGAGTTCATGAATTAAATTCTGGATATAGTTTAAATAGATTTAATACCGGTCACTTACTTGATGAAAAGGGACTAGGCACAAAAACTTGGATTTCATAAATGCTCTATATAAAATGTCCACATTGTGGAATGAGATCACAGAACGAGTTTTCATACGGTGGTGATGCAACTATTAAACGACCAGAATTAGGTAAAGAAATATCCGATCAAGATTGGGACAATTTTGTTTACAATAGAAAAAGTTTAAGAGGGAAACATTGGGAGCTATGGCAACATATATCAGGTTGTAGACAATGGATAAAAGTTGAACGAGATACTGCCACTCACGAAATTTTTAAAACTCTAAAAGCTAATGAAAAAATTTCGTTATGACACAAAGTTTTAGATTAGAAAGTGGTGGATTAATTGATAGAGAAAAAAAAATTTTTTTCAAATTTAATGGTAAAAATTATTTTGGTTATGAAGGGGACACTCTTGCTTCTGCATTAATTGCTAATGGAGTTCATCTAATTGGGAGAAGTTTCAAATATCATAGACCCAGAGGTTTTTTTGGAGCTGGGGTTGATGAGCCATATGCAATAGTTCAATTATACAGAAACGGTGAAACAGAACCAAATATTAAAGCTACTGAACAAGAACTTTTTGAAGGTCTAGAAGCTAAAAGTATTAATTGTTGGCCAAGCGTAAATTTTGATGTTGGAGCTATAAATAATTTTTTAAAGATATTCCTTCCTGCTGGTTTTTATTACAAGACTTTTATGTGGCCAAAAAGTTTTTGGTATAAAATTTACGAACCATTCATCAGAAAAGCTGCTGGTTTAGGTACAGCATCTATAAAACATGATAAAGAAAGATATGAGCATAAATATGAATATTGTGATCTGCTAATCACAGGCTCAGGTCCATCTGGATTAGCTAGCGCTTATTCAGCTGCAAAAAATGGTGCTAAAGTAATTCTCGCGGAGGACAAATCAAGATTTGG
>CABYNK010000044.1 GCA_902520355.1 uncultured Pelagibacteraceae bacterium | reverse complement strand
AAATAGTACTACAGGCTTGTCTCTAAAATTGCCTTATTTTTTAGCTTTGGCGGAAAATAAAGATATAACCATAAGTCCAAGATTTTTTAATGATAATAAATTCTTATTACAATCTGAATTTAGACAAAAAAATAAAAAATCTGACCATATAGCAGATCTCAGTCAATTTGTTTCAACTGATAAAAGTTCTAAAGGACATTTATTTTATAATTTTAAAAAAAGTTATGAGAGTGAGAATTTTGATGATATAGAGCTAGGTCTTAAGCTTGAGCAAGTCTCAGATGATACATATTTAAAAGCCTACAAGGTTGAGAGTCCAATTATAAATAATTCCTCAAACTTAATAAATTCAATAAACTTAAATTTATATGATGAAAATCAAACAATTAATACTAATTTAAATATTTATGAAGATTTAAGTAAAAAAAATAATGATAGGTATGAATATGTTCCAAATTTTAGTTTTTCAAAAATTGTAAATGATAACTATTCTTTTAAATCTAGTGGATATTATAAAAATTATAATACAAACATAACAGAAAAAGTTTTAATAAATGATTTTGAATTTAAATCAAATTTAAAATATCTTAATAATGGAATTATTAATAATAAAAAATTCTTAGTCAAAAACGTAAACTCAGAGGCAAAAAATTCAGAGAAATTCAAAAATAAAAATACATTCAACTTAGTTCCTACGTTTCAAACAAACTATACATATCCACTAAAAAAACAAACTAATGAATTTGATTATACACTTACACCAAAATTTTCTTTAAATCTTAGTACACCGCATACAAAGGATGTGCATAAAAATAACGCTAAGATAAACTATAATAATATTTACGATATTAATAGATTGGGTTTAGATGAAATAAATGAGGGAGGAGTATCAGTAACATATGGATATGAATATACTAAAACTGATAGATCAAATTTTAATCAAAAAATAAAATTTGGATTTGCAAATAATCTTAGGTTTGAAGAAAATAAGGATCTACCGGCTAACACTAATTTGGGTGACAAAGTTTCTGATTTTATAGGTTTATTTGAGTATAACCCTAATAAAAATATCAAATTTGATTACAATTTTTCTTTGAAAAATAATTTAGTTGATCAAAATTATGAACTTTTCGGTTTTGAATATTTTTTAAAAAATTTAACCACAAAATTTGAGTACCTAAATGAAAATAATAGTGACTTGAAAACTTCTTATTTACAAAATGAAACACGGTTTGCATTCAACGAAAAAAATAGTTTAATTTTTGAAACTAGAGAAAATAAAGAAAAAAACTTTACTGAATATTACAATCTTATATATCAATTTCAAAACGACTGTTTGACTGCGGCTATTGAGTACAATAAAGAATATTATAGTGATCAAGATTTAAAACCATCTGAAAATCTTTTCTTTAAATTATCAATTTTACCATTTGGTGGCTTCAATACACCTAATTTAAAATGATTTTAAATAAAAAAACTATCATTTTAGTTTTAATATTTTTTTTATTAAATAATTTCTCCTACTCAAAAATTAATTTACAAATCATTATGAAAATAAATGATCAAATAGTAACTTCTTATGATCTTGAAAAAGAAAGTAATTACCTCTTGGCTCTCAATCCTAAACTTAAAGAAATAGATGAAAATGATTTATTTCAACTTGCTAAAAGATCAATAACAAAAGAAATGATCAGAAAAAGTGAAATACTCAAGTACAAAGAGTTGAATTTGAAAAATGCTCAAATTGGTAATATTTTAAACAACATAATACAAAATCTAAATTTTTCAGATCTTTACCAGCTTGAAAATTATTTAAATGATTTTAATATTTCTATAGATGATATTAAAGAAAAGATAGCAATCGAAAATGAATGGAAAAATTTAATTTATGCTAGATACTCCAAGAGTATTAAAATTAATAAAAATGATTTAAGAGATAAAATTGAAAAAATGAATAAAGAAGAATTTTCTTTAGAATACAACTTATCTGAAATTGTTTTTAATAAAGAACAAAATATTTCTTTGGAGGAATACACAAAAAAAATTTTAGAGAGTATTGAAATTAATGGCTTTGAAAATACTGCTAATTTGTACAGTATAACTGATAGCTCTAAAGCAGGTGGTAAAATAGGCTGGATCAAAAAAAACAATTTGTCGCTTGAAATTAATCGTGAAATAGAAAATCTAGAAATAAATTCATATAGCAGTCCAATCAAGATTGGTAATAATTATTTAATTTTGAAAGTAAACAATATGAAAAAAGTAACTATTGAATTTGATAAAGAAAAAGAACTTGATAAAATGATCGTGAGTGAGACATCAAAACAATTAGATAAGTTTTCTAATATTTTTTATAATAGAATTAAGTTAAATAGTACAATAAGTGAGTTCTAAACCAATTTTAATAGTTCCGGGAGAGAAAAAAAGTATTTTTTTCGAAATTTTTTTTAAATCTCTAAAATTAAAATCTTTTTTAAGTCCTTTAATTATAATTTGTGACATAAAAAATTTAAAAAAAGAGATTAAGAAATATAAATTTAACTATGCTATTGAACAGATAGAATTAAAAAAAATTCATTCTAAAAAATTTTATAAAAATAAGATTTATGTAATTAATGTGAAATATCAAAATTCTTATATCTATGTGCATGATTGCTTTAAGGTTGCCTTCAAATTAATAAAGAAGGGCTTTACTCATAAAATGATCAATGGGCCAATAAATAAAACTAAGACATTAAATAAAAAATATCTTGGTGTAACTGAGTTTGTTGCTAAATATTTTAATATAGATAAATTTGCAATGTTAATTTACAATAAAAAACTATCAGTTTGTCCGGTGACAACACATCTTCCTATTAAATTAGTTACAAAAAAAATCACAAAGAAAAAGATTAAAGAAAAAATTATTATTGTTAATAATTTCTTTAAGAAATATTTAGGATTTAAACCAAAAATAGCTGTTATGGGATTGAACCCTCATTGTGAAAGTATATTAAAATTTAATGAGGACACTAAGATTATAAGTCCAGTGATTAAGTCTTTTAAAAACACAATAAATGTTAAAGGACCTTTTCCAGCGGATACAATATTTTTAAAAAATAATAGAAGAAAATTTGATATTGTTATAGGTATGTATCATGACCAAGTTTTGACACCAATAAAAACTTTGTTTGAATATGACGCAATAAATATAACTATGGGGCTTCCTTTTTTAAGAGTAACACCAGATCATGGTCCAAACGAAAAAATGATTGGAAAAAATACTTCAAATCCAACTAGTTTAGTAAAATCATTAGAATTTTTAGATAAAAAATGATTAGGGCTAAAAAAAGCCTAGGACAAAACTTTCTTATAGATCAAAACATAATTGATAAGATAGTAAATATTCTTGAATTAAAAAATAAAAATATACTAGAAATAGGTCCTGGTACAGGTAATTTAACCCAGGGTATTTTGAAAAAAAATCCAAAAAAAGTTTTGGTGGTTGAAAAAGATAACAATTTGTCAAAACTACTAAAAGAAAAGTTTAAAAATAAGATTGAGGTAATTAATCAAGATATTTTAAAAATAGATGAAAACTTATTAAGTGATCAAACTTTAACAGTTTTTGGTAACTTGCCTTACAATATCTCAACTGAAATCTTATGTAAGTGGATATTAAATATAAAAAAAAAAATTTGGTTCGATTACCTAATACTCATGTTTCAAAAAGAGGTTGCAGATAGAATAATATCTGATTTTAATACCAAAAATTACGGAAGATTGACAATTTTGGCTAATTGGAGATTACATATAGAAAAAATATGTGACATAAGTCCAATGAGTTTTAAACCTAAGCCAAAAATAGAAAGTACTGTTTTATTTTTTAAACCCAAAAAAGAATTTTTTTCATTAAAAAATTCAAAAAATTTGGAGAAAATAACAAGGATATTTTTTATGCACAGAAGGAAAATGATTAGAAAACCTTACTATCAATTGTTTAATAGAAACATTAATGTCGCCTCAAAAATTGGGATTGATCTTAACTCGAGACCTCAAAATTTAGACTTTGACACATATTTTAAATTGACAAAAGAGTATGAGAATTTAAGAGGTTAGTTTTTCAACATGCTTTCTTATATAGTTAGGATCATAATCTTTTGATCCGTTGTTAATTTCAGCATCTATTAGATTTTTTATTTTCATGAAACAATTATTCAATTCATCATTAATAACTACATAATCATAGTTTATCCAATGAAGCACATCTCTCTCGAACTGCTGCATTCTTTCCTCAACTATGAGTTTATCTTTCATATCTCTATTTGAGAGTCTCTCAAATAAAATCTCTCTACTAGGAGGCAAAATAAAGAAAGTGATTAATTTATAATCTAGTTTCTTATTTTTGATTTGATCTGCACCTTGCCAATCAATATCAAATAGAACATTTTTTCCTTTATTTAGATTATCAATAATTGGAGTTCTCGTTGTCCCATAATAATTATTAAAAACTTTTGCGTATTCTAAAAATTCTTGATTATTAATTAATCTATTAAACTCAATATCATTTACAAAAAAATAATCTTTATTTGGAACTTCTCCTGGTCTTGGTTGTCTTGTTGTATGAGATATAGAAACTTCAAAATTATTTTGCTTTGAGAGCAAATTTACTAATGTTGTTTTGCCTGCTCCTGATGGAGAGGATAGAATAACCATTATCCCATCTTTTGATGAGGGCATTTAAAAATTATTAAT
>CABYNK010000043.1 GCA_902520355.1 uncultured Pelagibacteraceae bacterium | reverse complement strand
ATCAAATTTATATCTAAATTATTTATAAAAAAATTTGATTTATTAAGGTTTTCAATTACTGGCCTCAGCATTTTTGGAGACCTAATATTTTTATATTTTTTTGTGTTAGGGAAGAAAGATCCAATATCTTTATTTCTCATTGCACCTAAAATTGCATCTATAATAGAATGTAATACTACATCTCCGTCTGAATGTCCTTTTAATCCTGAGTGAAAAGGTATTTTAGCACCGCCCAAATAAAGTTTTTTATTTTTAACTAATCTATGAATATCAAAACCGATACCAAAAAAAGTTTTATTTAATTTTATATCACTTTCAAAAGTGATTTTATCATTAGTATTTTCTCCTTTTATAAATTTTATTTTTATATTTCTATTAATGAATAAAGTTGCTTCATCTGTAATTTTATCTTTTTCATAAATTGCAAGCTCATATAATTTTTTAAACTTAAATGCTTGTGGTGTTTGAGTTAGATAAGAGCTTTCTCTAATAAGGTTATATAATTTATTTTTAACCTTATATTTTATTGTGTCTTTGGAGTTTATATAAGGAACCACGGCTATATTACTTTTTAAATGATTTATTAATTTTCTTAAAAGTTTAATTGTAAAATTGGGTCTAGCAGCGTCATGTATAAGAATATTATTAGGTTTGTATTTTTTTAAATATTTTAAAGCTATTAAAGAGGAGTCAGATCTTTCTTTACCCCCTTTTATTATTTTGACCGAATTATGGATTTGTTTTTTTTTAAAATGATTAATATTGTTAGTGACAACTAAAATCTTTTTAAAAAGCTTTGAATTGACTGATTTTTCAATAGAGTGATCGATAATTTCTTTATTTTTATAATTATAGAATTGCTTAGGTATTTTTTTATGAAATCTCTTACTTTTCCCAGCAGCTAATATTACAAAATAGTTGTTCATTCTCTTAAATACTATAATTCTTAAATATGGTTGAATTTTTGAAAAAAAATATTTTCATACTTATTCTATCTAGTATCACACTATTTTTGGGATTTTTAACTTTTTTAACATTCATAGATAGAAGTTTTATTGAATTAAATCAAAATAATTTACAAAATTTGTTAATTGTAAATATTTTATTACTTTTATCATTATTTGTATTCATTTTTCTAGAAGTAAAAAGATCTATTCGAAATGATATTGACAAAGATGGTTTAAAATCAAATAAGAAATATATTACTTATTTTTCACTCTTCACTTTAATACCCTCAATTTTAATTTCAATTTTTTCACTTTTTTTATTTTCTTTTGCGCTTGAAAAATATTTTGATAGAAAGGTTACAACTGTTGTAAATAATTCTTATGAACTTGCTAAAAGTTACGTAGAAGAAGTAAGAAATAAGATTGAATCTGATATTATATTGATTGCTTTTGATACCAATAAAAGCTCTAAATTTTTAAATGATAATAATAAAGAATATATAAGATTTTTAAAAACTCAAAAATTAATTAGAGATATAGATGAAATACATATCATAGATCAAAATAAAGAATTGCTGTTTACTAATATCGATGATCGTACAAAATATATTCCCCCAATAGATAAAACACTAAAACTTGTATTAGATGATGATAGACCACTTAAGATAATAAATGCACCTGAAAATATCTCTGCTGCAATTATGAGACTTCAAGCATTTGAAAATAGATTTTTATATGTAGTAAAATACCTAGACAAAGATATATCAAAATATTTGAATGAGTCTCAAGAAGCAATCAATTTTTATTATACAGTTGAGGAAAGAAGCACAGGTATTAAAATTTCCTTTGCAATAATATATACAATTATTGTTACTCTTTTGCTTTTTATATCGATTACTATTGCTATAAGATTTTCTTCAAGATTTTTTAGATCTATAAATAATTTAATTTCTGCATCTACTGCAATAGGAGAAGGCGATTTAACTACAAAAGTTCCTGAAATAAAAACAGATAAAGATTTAGAAATTTTAAATAGGAATTTTAATTCAATGATTGTTAGATTAAAAAATCAGCAAGATAAATTGATTATTAATGAGAGATATGAAGCCTGGGGTAATCTTGCAAGAAAATTAGCCCATGAAATTAAAAACCCTCTTACTCCAATTCAATTATCAATTGATAGAATTAGAGAAAAATATATTAAACAAGTTGATAAAAATGAGAAAGATAATTTTGAGGAAAATTTAAAGATCATAAATAATCAGATTAAACAAATAGGTAATTTAGTTAATGAATTTTCAGATTTTGCAAGAATGCCTAAACCTGTTTTAAAAAAAAATAATTTAATTGGAATAATTCATGAGAATATTAAATTATTATCTGAAATAGACCCTTTGATAAAAATCGAATTTATAAATAATAAATCTTCAATTTTATTGGAATGTGATAAAGAGCAAATCAGTAGAGTAATATTTAATCTAATTAAAAACTCTATTGAAAGTATCCAACAAAAAGCTGAAAATACCAGCAATTTCGATAAAATTATTACTATTGAAATATTTGAGAGAAATAACCAAATCTGTATTATAATTAAAGATAGTGGGTTAGGTTTTGGAAATATAAAAAATAATATTAAAGATATTCTAAACCCTTACTTTACTACAAAAAAAAATGGTACAGGATTAGGTCTTTCAATAGTAAATAAAATTATAAATGATCATAATGGTGAAATAAATTTTGTTTCGATTTCAAATGGAGCAAAAATAGAAATTGTATTTAATTAAATGAGTGTAGAAATATTAATAGTTGATGATAATTCAGATATAAGAAACATTCTGAACGACCTTATTGTAGATGCAGGTTATCAAACAAGATTAGCTGCAAATTATAATCAAGCGTTAAATGAAATTGATAAAAAAATGCCCGATGTTGCGATACTTGATGTTAAATTAGATAAAGGTGATAATGATGGAATACAACTGCTCACACATATAAAATCAAAAAATACTGATGTGCCTGTAATTATGATTTCAGGACATGCAAATATAGAAATGGCTGTAAACTCATTAAAACATGGAGCATTTGAATTTATTGAAAAACCTTTTGATAAAACAAGATTACTAAATTTTATAGGTAGAGCTGTTGAAAATTTAAGTTTAAAGACTCAAAATAAAGAATACGAAAGTAAACTTTTTTCTTCTTATGAGCTAATTGGTGATAGTAAAAATATTGCTAATATAAAAGATCAAATCGAAAAAATTTCTATTACAGAAAGTAGAATTTTTATTAATGGTCCCTCAGGATCTGGTAAGGAATTGATTGCTCGAAAGATTCATAAAAACTCAAAAAGAAATAAAAAACCTTTTGTAATTATTAATGGTGCCTTACTTGATAATGATAAATATGATTTAGAGTTATTTGGTGAAGAAAAAAAAGATGGATCTATATCTTATGGTGCACTGGAGAAGGCAAATAAAGGAACACTTCTAGTAGATCAGGTTTCTGAAATACCATTAGCAATACAATCAAAAATTTTGAGAGTTTTAACAGACCAAAAATTTAAAAGGGTAAACGGTAATAATGATATTAATGTTGATGTTAGATTAATTTGTTCATCTAGTAAAGATCTTAAACAAGAAGTTGAATTAGGTAATTTTAGAGAAGATTTATTTCACAGATTAAATGTTTTCGAAATAAATATTAAACCATTAAGCGAGAGAATTTCAGACATTCCACTGCTTATAAATTATTTTTCAAATAAAATCTCTGAAAACTACAATATAAAAAAATTAGAAATTGATGAAAACAATAGTTATATTTTGAACCATCATTGGCATGGAAATGTAAGAGAATTAAGAAATTTAATTGAGAGAATTGCGATATTACAACCCAATACTCAAGAAAAAATTTCTAACATTATTAAGGAGTCTTTAAAATCTGGAATAAATAATAGTAGATTTAATGAAAATAGTTTATCTGTACCTTTAAAAGAGGCTAGAGAAAAGTTTGAAAAAGAGTATTTAAGTCTTCAGCTTAAAAAGTTTAATGGAAATATATCGAAAACAGCAACCTTTGTTGGCATGGAAAGAAGTGCCCTTCATAGAAAGCTGAAGGGTCTTGGAATAAAAGAATTTAATTAAAATGAATATTATTATTTGTGGTGCTGGAAGAGTAGGTTTCACTATTGCTAAATTACTTAGTGAACAAGGTCATTCTATTACCGTAATTGATCAATCCAGTGAAGACATACAAAAAATTAACGACACGCTCGATGTAAAAGCAATAGTTGGGAAAGCAACCTATCCATCAATACTTGAGAAAGCTAACGCAGTTGAAACTGATATGATTATTGCAGTCACTAGAAATGATGAAATTAATATGTTAATTTGCCAAATAGCGTTCTCTATTTTTAATATTCCAAAAAAAATTGCCAGAATAAGGTCACAAGATTATTTAAATCCAAAATTTACCAGAGTTTACAATAAAGAAAATTTACCAATTGATGTAATAATTTCACCAGAAATTGAAATTGCAAGATCTATACAAAGAAAGTTAGAGGCACCTGGAGCTTTAGATAGTGTCCCATTTGCAGAAAACCAAATAAGACTTTTAGAAATATTAATTAAAGATAATTGTAAATTAATAGGTTTAAAACTTAATGAATTAACAAACAAGTTTCCAAATTTAGAGGCTAATATAATTGCAATTATTAGAGAGGATAAATCTTTTATTCCAAAAAACTGATCAGATAAAGGAAAATGATAAAATTTATGTAATAATTAATTCTTCACAAATGGCAGAAACCCTAGAGGCTTTTGGTCACTCAGAAAAGATATCTAAAAAGATTTTGATTATTGGAGGAGGAAATATTGGATATAATCTTGCAAAAAATATTGAAGATACCTTA
>CABYNK010000042.1 GCA_902520355.1 uncultured Pelagibacteraceae bacterium | reverse complement strand
CCATCTAATTCATAAAAATTAGAATTTTTTGAATAGAAATCCAAAACAGGTTTAGTGGTTTCCATATATTTATCATATCTTCTGATAATAGTGCCAAGATCATCATCAGACCTATTTTCTATGGTTTTTCTTTGCTCAATTCTTTTAATTATTGTGTCTTTATTCACGTTTAAAAAAAATACAAAATCAATCTTTTGATTTGTTTTCTCTAATAATTTTTCTAAATTTTTAGCTTGTGTTAATGATCTTGGATATCCATCAAATATTAATTTTTTCTTTTTGTCAGGATCAAAAACTACTTTTTCTATTAATGAATTAACTATTTCATCACTTACAAATCTACCATCACTCATATCCTCAACTATTTTTTTTCCTATTTCAGAGTTTTTTTGAATTTCATCTCTTAACATATCACCTGTAGAAATTTGAAAACTTTTTAAACTTTTAATTAAGTGTTTAGCTTGGGTACCTTTACCAGCTCCTGGAGGTCCAAACAAAATTATATTCACTTTTTTGTCTACCTGCCAAATTTTGTTTTTTTTATTAATTGCTCATATTGTGAGCTCATTAGTCGTGTTTGAATTTGTGTAACTGTATCAATTGCAACAACTACAACAATCAATATTGAGGTTCCGCCCAAATAAAATGGAATAGGATAATTAGCAATCAAAAACTCTGGCATTAAACAAACTAAAGTAAGGTATAATGCCCCAATTGTAGTTAGTTTTGTTAAAATATTTTCTATATAAAGTGCTGTACTTTCACCTGGTCTTATACCTGGAACAAAACCACCATATTTTCTTAAATTATCTGCCGTCTCTGTAGGATTAAATGTAATTGATGTATAAAAAAATGTAAAAAAAATAATTCCAGATGCATAAAGTAACATATAAAGAGGTTGACCTTGAGTAAAATATGAACTTAAATTTAAAAAAGTTTCATTGTCAGAAACGTTAAAATTTGAAAAAGTTACAGGCAATAATAGTAAGGCTGATGCGAAAATAGCTGGTATAACTCCAGCCTGATTAATCTTCAAAGGTAAATGAGACGACTCTCCTCCATACATTTTATTACCCATCTGTCTTTTAGGATAATTAATCAAAATTTTTCTCAAAGCCCGTTCCATAAAAACAATAAATAAAATAGTTAAGATTAACAAAACGAAAATTCCAATTATCATAAGAGTTGATATTGCACCCGTTCTGCCTAATTCAAATGTTGTTACTAAAGCTCTAGGAATTTCTGCAACAATTCCTGCAAAGATAATTAATGATATCCCATTTCCTATTCCTCGTTGGGTAATCTGTTCACCTAACCACATCAAAAAAATTGTACCAGCTACAATGGTAGTAACTGTTGATATTTTAAAAAATATTCCTGGGTTAATTACTAAATTAGCAGAGGACTCCAAACCAACTGATAGACCGTAACCTTGAACTGTAGCAAGTAAAACAGTTCCATATCTTGTAATTTGTGTTATCTTTGATCTTCCTGTTTCACCTTGTGCTTTTAGATTCTTAAAATAATCAGATACACCTGTTAGTAATTGAACAATAATAGAAGATGAAATATATGGCATTATTCCTAGCGCAAAGATTGCCATTCTACTTACAGCTCCTCCAGCAAACACGTTAAACATACCAAGTAAGCCTTTTTGGTTACCCTCCATTAATACTTTTAATTGTTCTGGATCAATACCAGGTAAGGGGACAAATGTACCAAATCTATAAACTGCTAATATAGCAATTGTAAAAATTATTCTGTTTCTTAAATCACTACTAGAAGATGAAGAGCTCATTATCTTGGGATATTATTTTTTAAGTTGTATAGATCCACCAATTTTTTCTAGCTTTTCTAGTGCAGATTTTGAGGCTAAATCAGCTTCAATATTAATCTTATCTTTAATTTCACCAGATCCTAAAATTTTAAGTTTTTTAGAATTCTTGTTTATTAATTTTAACTTTTTTAATGATGATGAATTTAATATATCATTGGTATTAATCGTTTTCTTATTAATAAAAGATTGTATTTTATCTAAATTTAAAATAGCTATATTAGCTTTTTGGATCGGATTAAATCCACGCTTAGGTAAACGTCTGTATAGTGGCATTTGTCCACCCTCAAAACTTTTAATTGCAACGCCTGACCTAGACTTTTGACCTTTTACACCTCTTCCAGAAGTTTTACCCTTTCCAGAGCCAATTCCTCTTCCAACTCTTATTTTGGATTTATTTAATTTTGGTCTATTATTTAATCTTATCATTATCCTCTTTTTTCAATTATTTCTGATATCTTTTTATTTCTTATTGAAGAAATCTGTTTAGGTGAATTCTGTTTCTTTAAAGCTTTAATTGTGGCTCTTATTACGTTATGTGCATTGGATGTACCCATAGATTTAGCAACAATATCTTTAACTCCCAAAACTTCACAAACAGCTCTAACAGGACCACCAGCAATTATTCCAGTACCCTTTGAGGCTGATCTTAGTACAATTTTACCAGATCCATCTTTTGCCTTAACGTCATGATGGATAGTTCTCCCCTCTCTCAAAGGAATATGAATGAGTTTTCTTCTTGCTATTTCATTAGCTTTTTTAATTGCATCTGGAACTTGTTTTGCCTTGGCATGAGCTATACCAATTTTTCCAGATTGATTTCCGACAACTACCAATGCAGAAAAACCAAAACGTCTACCACCTTTAACTACTTTGGTTATTCTATTTATGTGAACTAATTTTTCTAAAATATCGTCTGTTTTTTTATCTTTAAAATTTTCCATTATTAAAATTCCATTCCATTTTTTCTTAAAGTATCAGCAAAAATTTTGATTCTTCCATGATATTTATAAACACCTCTATCAAAATAGATCTTGATTATTTTTTTTTCTTGAGCTTTTTTTGCTAATTTTTCTGCAACAATTTTTGATAATTCTGATTTATTTTTTGTTTTAGTTTCTTTGATGTCCTTCTCGACTGATGACGCTGATAATAAAGTTATATTCTTTGAATCATCAATAATTTGTGCTGAAATATTTTTAGAGGACCTAAAAATACTTAGTCTAAACCTTCCCGGTTTTGAAACTTTCTTAAGTTTATTTGTAATTCTAAATTTTTTTCTAATGCTTGTACTTAATTTCATTATTTTTTCTTACCCTCTTTTTTCAAGACATATTGACCTTTTTCTCTAATGCCTTTTCCTTTATATGGTTCAATTTTTCTTAGTGTCTTTATTTTTGAAGCTACTGAACCAACTAATTGTTTATCAAAACCTGAGATTTTTAATGTTGTTTGTTTTTCTACAGCAATCTTAATTCCTTCTGGGATGTTAAAATCTATATCATGACTGTAACCTAGCTGTAAATTCAACTGATTACCTTTAATTGAAGCTCTGTAACCAACACCCACTAATTCCAAGATTTTCTCATAACCTTCTACAGATCCAATAACAGCATTATTTATTAAGCTTCTGTTCATACCCCACAATCTCTTAGTATTTTGATCAATTTTTTTGGGTTTTATAGTTATTTCTTTTCCATCTTTAATATCAAGATTAAATACTTCTAAATCTATGTTTAATGATTTTTTGCCAAGAGGACCTTCTATATTTAGAATATTACCAGCAATAGCTACCTTAACTTTTTCTGGTATCATTATATTTATTTTTCCAATTTTTGACATATTAAAAAACCTTACAAACTATTTCTCCGCCAACTTTTTGTTTTCTAGCATCAATATCTGTCATTACACCTTTAGGCGTAGACAGTATTGCGATTCCTAGCCCATTATTTATTTTTGGTAAACTATCTGCACTTGAAAAAATTCTTCTCCCTGGTTTAGAAACTCTCTCAAAATTATTTATTACCGGATTGCCTGAATGATATTTTAGCTCTAATGATAAAATATTTTTTTTCTCTTCTGTAGAAATTTTAAAATCTTTAATAAATCCTTCATTCTTAAGGATATCAGCTATCTTACTTTTAAATTTAGAGGATGGCAATTCCACTTTTTTATGCTTTCTTGCCTGGGCATTTTTTATTCTTGCTATCATATCTCCTATTGGGTCACTTAAGCTCATAATTACTCCTTTCTACCAACTCGATTTCACCATTCCTGGTATCTTTCCTTGTAAACCAAGTTGTCTGAGTGCAATTCTAGAAATTTTTAATTTTCTGTAAACACCATGTGGTCTACCTGTTATTTGACATCTATTCATCACTCTGATTTTCGCAGAATTTCTTGGTAATTTAGAAAGTTTTTGTTGTGCTTTAAACCTTTCCTCTAAAGGTAATTTCTTATCCATAATTATTTTCTTCAATTTAGCTCTCTTATTAAAAAATTTATCTGAAAGTTTTATTCTTTTATTATTTTTATTTATAGAACTTAATTTAGCCATACTAATTATCTCCTTTTTTAATAAACGGAAAATTCATCTTTTGTAAGAGTGCAAAACTATGATCTTTATTTAAAGATGATATAACTATTACAATATCTAATCCTCTGACTTTATCAGCTCTATCAAAGCTCACTTCAGGAAATATAATATGTTCTTTAACTCCAAAGGTATAGTTTCCAAATTTATCAAACCCGTTTGGAGATAATCCTCTAAAATCTTTTATTCTTGGTAATGCTATATTTACCAATCTATCAAGGAATTCATACATTTTATTTTTTCTTAGAGTTACTTTTAAACCAGCGTTAGAGCCTTTTCTTGTTTTAAAATTTGCTACAGATTTTTTAAACTTTGTAGTAACTGGTTTTTGACCTGCAATTTTGGCAAGATCCTCCTCACATGATTTTAAAACCTTAGAGTCATTACCATCTAAGCCTAATCCCATATTTAAAATGATTTTCTCAATTTTAGGTCCCATATTAAGGTTTTTAAATCCAAGCTCTGTTTTTAAAGCTGGTTGAATTTCTTTTAAATAAAGCTCTTTTAGTCTAGGTGTCATTATTTTTTAGCCTCTATTTTCTTAGTTTTTTTTTGCTCATTCACTAATTTGAGATTAGATATATGGATAAAATTCTCTTTTGAGAATATACCGCCTTTTTTTTCTTTTGTCGTTTTCACGTGT
>CABYNK010000041.1 GCA_902520355.1 uncultured Pelagibacteraceae bacterium | reverse complement strand
AATTAAAATGATATGTTTAGCGGGGTTTATGAAAATTTTATCACAAAATTTTATCACAAAATTTAAAGGTAAAATTTTGAATATTCACCCATCATACCTTCCTAAATATAAAGGATTAAATACTCATCAAAGAGCCTTAGATAATAACGAAAAATTTTCAGGGTGCACTGTTCATTTAGTTAATTCAAAATTAGATTCTGGAAAAATTATTTTACAGAAAAAAGTAAAAATCTCCAAAAGTGATACAAGGAAATCTCTTGCCCAAAAAGTGCTTGTTCAGGAACATAGGCTCTATCCAAAAGCAATATTAAAGGTATTTAATCTTTAAAAAAGAAATCAATTTCTATTTTAGCATTATCAACACTATCAGACCCGTGCACAGAATTTTTATCAATTGAAATCCCATATTTTTTTCGTATAGTTCCATCCTTCGCATCTTTTGGATTTGTAGCACCCATAAGGTCTCTGTTTCCTTTTACTGCATTCTCTTTTTGAAGAACCATAACAACTATTGGACCGGAAGAAAGATAATCACATAAATCATTATAAAACGGTTTTGTTTCGTGAACTTTATAAAATTTTTCAGCCTCAGACTTTTCAATTTGAATTTTTTTTTCTTTAAGTATAAGAAAACCATTAGTCTTAAACATTTCCTTAATTTCACCTTCAAGATTTCTTTCGACAGCATCTGGTTTTATAATAGATAAAGTCTGTTCGATATTACTCATAATGATCTTCTATAAGTTTGTTTAATAATCTTACACCATAACCTGTTGCGCCTCCTGAATTTAAAGCACCTCCATATTTTGAAAATGCCATTCCAGCTATATCTAAATGAGCCCAAGGTGTTTTATTTAGAATAAATCTTTGTAAAAATTGTGCAGCTGTAGTGGAGCCAGCTCCACCAACATAATTAATATTTTGCATATCTGCGTTTTTTGAATCTATCAATTTATCATAATTTTTATTTAAAGGCATTCTCCACACTTTTTCTTCAACATGCTCACCTGACTTAATCAGTTGGTTAGATAATTTGTCATCGTTAGAAAATAAACCGGCGTATTCTGAGCCTAGTGAAACAATGATTGCTCCAGTTAGTGTTGCTAAGTCTACAATAAATTTTGGTTTAAACTTTTCTTCGGTAAAAGTAAGTGCATCAGCAAGAACCAATCTACCCTCTGCATCAGTATTTAAAATTTCAACAGTTTTGCCACTATAGGATTTGACAATATCTCCTGGCCTTTGCGCATTGCCACCAGGCATATTTTCAACCAGCCCAACTACTCCAACTGCATTAATTTTTGCTTTTCTTAAAGCTAAACATTTCATTAATCCAACTACAACTGCAGAGCCAGCCATATCATAAGTCATATCCTCCATAAATTTAGCTGGCTTTAAAGATATTCCACCAGTATCAAAACAAACACCTTTACCAACAAAACCAAGAGGTTTAGATTTATTTTTTGATCCATTCCATTCCATTGTTACAAGATAAGATCCCCTAATACTTCCTTGACCAACACCAAGCAAAGTGTTCATACCTAATTTTTTTAATTCTTTATCATCATAAACCTTAATTTTTAATCCATCCTTACTTAAAGATTTTATTCGTTTAGCATATTCGTCTGGGTGCAGTATGTTTCCGGGCTCTGAGACTAAATCTCTAGCATAAAAAGTCCCCTCTTCTAAAGAACTAAATTTTAATTGATCTTTATGATTAGGAACATTTTTGCCTATTACATTTATTGAAATATTAGTTTTATTTTTTTTTGTTTTGTATTTTTCAAATTTATAAGATTTCAGCTTTATTCCATGTAAAAAATATCCAAGAATATTTTTAAATCCATTTGGAACTGTATCAGAGTTAGCATGATATTCTGTTTCTTTTAATTCATTTAAAATATCATAACATTTGGCACCTAAATTTTCCGCACCTGAATCGGTAAGATCTTTTTTAAATGAAACTAAAATTATTTTCTTTTTTGAACTTATATTAAAAGTTACAATTTTCTTTTTTGTATCTTTTTTATCAAGTAAATCTGAAATGTAAGAATGTTCAGAACTAGAAATGTGTTTTTTTAAACCTGTAATATTGAACTTTTCATCTGCAAATAATATCAAATTTGCGTTAGATTTACTAAAAACCTGTTTTTTAAAATTAACTTTAATATTCATAAAAATTAAATACAATCTATACGAGATAATGCTATATATGAGTAAAACAATTATATTTCAATGGAAAAAATACTTTTTAGAAAATTAATTTTTGACATATCTCTCAGAGCTCTGATTATTACATTCACTATAGGCTTAATTGTTTGGATAATTCAAGCTGCAAATTACCTAGATTTTGTAATAGACGATGGACACAATTTTACAATCTATTTTTATTACAATTTGTTTAATTTTCCAAAAATAATTCATAGAATTTTGCCCTTTGTGTTTGGTATTTCAGTTTTTTTTGAATTAATTAAGTATGAAAAAAATAATGAATTACTTATATTTTGGACTAATGGCATTACCAAAAAAAATTTTATTTCTAATTTAATCAATTTTTCAATTATTATAATGTTTCTACAAATTTTGCTTGGGAGTATCGTATCTCCATCAAGTCAATTAAAAGCTAGGGAATTTTTAAAAAATTCAAATATGGATTTCTTACCTAATTTAATTAAACAAGGAAAATTCATAGACACTGTTTCTGGATTGACCATATTTATAAATGAAAAAACTGATAAAAATTCTTTTAAAAATATTTATATTCAAGAAGGAAATATATTAGATTTAACATCTGATGATAATCAAATTATCTATGCGAGTGAGGGTTTTTTAGATAATAGCGATAAAAAAATTTTTAAATTATTAAGAGGTAAAATAATTAGTACTAATAATAACAGGTTAATGAGTTTTGAATTTGATAAAATAGACTATGATTTATCAAAGTTTGAATCTCGAACTATTAAGATTGCAAAAATGCAAGAATTACCTACTAGAAAGATAATAGAATGTTCAATTAGTTTGATGAAAGGTATAAGTTATAGAGAAAGAATGTTTCTTTGTGACCCTGAGAGTTTAAAAAATATTAATCAAGAAATTTATAAAAGATTTATAAAACCAATGTACTTTCCAATTTTAACATTAGTATGTTGTTTTTTATTAACCTTCTCAAAAATTGAAAATAATTTTACTTTTAAAACAATAAAAGTTTTTTTATATATTTTCTTAATTTTAGTTTTATCAGAAATTTTGATGAGATATATAGAGAGTTCGCAATTATTATTCATTCTGGTAATACTTCTACCAATAATGATTTATTTTTTTATTTACAATTATTTAATTTCAAAAGTAATTTATGATTAAAACATTAGATAGATATTTTATAAGTTTATTTTTTAAAAAATTATTATTACTAAGTGTTATCTTTTTTTCATTATCATTTACTTTAACAATTTTTGAGGAAATTACATTTTTGAGTAACTCAACAACAGCTTTTTATTTACCATTTATGTTAGCAATTTTTGATGCACCCACTACTCTAATTGAAATTTTTCCTTTTATAATTTTAATTGCAGCACAACTTTTTTATATTGATTTAATTAAAAAAAAAAGAAAATGAACTTATTAAAATTAACAATTTAAATAATTTTTATTTAATTAAACTTTTAGCACTATGCTCTTTTCTTTTTGGTCTTTTTATAATTACTATTTATTATCCAATTTCATCTAAATTAAAATTTATTTATTCTGATATTAAAAATGTCTATTCTGACGATGGTAAATATCTTAAACATTTAAATGATAACGGTATATGGATTAAAGATGAATTCAATAATGAAATTTACATAATAAATGGCGCTACAAAAAAAGATCCTTTTCTTAAAGATGTCTTTATATCAAAATTTAATAATAATTTTGATCTAGTAGAAAACATTTTTTCTGAAAATGTGGATATTTCAAATGATCAATGGGTTATTGAAAATCCAATAATATTTAAAGATAACCGTCAGATACGTTTAGATAAAACCATGCTATTAAATACCCACTTTAATATTGATAAAATTAACAGTGCTTTTCGAAATCTTAATTCATTTAATTTGTCTCAACTTATTGATATAAAAGATGAAAATAAGTTGTTAGGTTATTCTTCTCAAGATATTGATTTGCACTTTCTAAAGATAATTTCACTCCCAATTTATTTTACAATATTGGTAATTATCTCATCATTAATCATGTTAAATATAAAAAAAAATAAACCATATATATTCCATGTTTTATTGGGTATCTCATTATCTGTTATTATCTATTATATAAATAATATCTTTAATGTTTTTGGGCTAACAAATAAAATACCAATTTATTTATCTATATATTTTCCTATGATTTTTTTAGGTATAATCTCAATAATGGGTTTAATAAGAATAAATGAAAAATAGTATATTAATAATCTTAATAATATTTTATCAAATCTTATTTCTAAATAAGACATTTGGAAAAGAAATTGAATTTGATGCCTCCGATATTGAGATAAGTAATAATCAAAACTTAACAATTGCAAATAATGGTATTGCAATAATTAAAGATGATGGAATTATTATTGAAGGGGTCAAAATTAAATACTTTAAAGATAAGTCTTTAATTGTTGTTACCCAGGGTAAAATTTCAAAAACTGATATAACTCTGGAAATTAAGTCAGACACAATCAAATATAACATTAAAGATGGAGAAATTAATTTCAAAAATAATATTAAAATTGATGACAAAAAAAATGCTTTAATTATTAAATCAGATGAGATTACTTATGATTTAAGTGGCCAAAAAATTTTTGGTAGAGGAAATAATGAAATAATTGATGAATTCGATAATACCTACAAATTAAGTGAATTTGAATACTCTATTAAAGATAAAGTTATCAAGCTTAACAATACAAAGGTATTTGCTCAAAATGAAAATACGTTTGAATTAGAAATTGCTTTTTTAGATTTAGAAAAAAAAGAAATTGTTGCAAAAGATATTGGTTTAAATTTTAAGATTTCAGAAAATTCAGAAAACGAACCTAGGTTAAAAGGTCGAAGTTTAACCAGTGACGAAAGAAATACAATAGTCAAGAAAGGTACTTTTACA
>CABYNK010000040.1 GCA_902520355.1 uncultured Pelagibacteraceae bacterium | reverse complement strand
CAAATTATTGATCATGTAAAACCAGCTGAATTTAATAAAACAAAACCTTTTGCAATGCTGTCTACTCTTCTTTACGCAGATAATTTTTTAGGTAGAAGCTTGGTCGGAAGAATTGCTCAAGGAACGGCAAAAGCTAATCAATCGATCAAAGCGATAAATTTAGAAGGTGAAAAAGTAGATGAGGGACGATTAACTAAAATTTTTAGATATGAGGGTACAAAAAAAGTACCAATTGAAATTGGCGAAGCTGGAGATATTGTAATTGTTGCTGGTTTAGAAAAAGCAAACGTTGCAGACACGATTTGTGATCTAGAAGTAAATGATCCTATTAAAGCAACTCCAATCGATCCGCCAACAATGTCGATTACAATTACTGTTAACACATCTCCTCTTGCAGGAACTGAGGGTAAAAAACTTACAAGTACTCAAATAAGAGATAGGTTGATTCAAGAAGCTCAAAATAATGTTGGAATTACTTTTGCAGAAAATGAGGGTAATGACTCTTTTGTTGTAAGCGGGCGAGGTGAATTAATGTTAGAAATTTTACTCACTCAAATGAGAAGAGAAGGTTTTGAAATGACTGTAAGTCCTCCAAAAGTTCTTTATAAAAAAGTTGAAAATGGTAAAAAACTTGAGCCAATAGAGGAAATAACTATGGATCTAGATGAAGAACATTCATCTAAAATAATTGATTCGATGAATAGAAGAAAAGGCAAATTAATAGAGTTAAAAGATACTGGTAAAAATAAAAAAAGATTAATATTTCATGCTCCAACAAGAGGTTTAATGGGATACACAAGTAGGTTTTTAACACTAACAAAAGGTAATGGTGTAATTAATAGAATCTTTCACGATTATGGACCATTTGAAGGTGAAATGGAAGGTAGAAGAAATGGTGCACTTATTTCAATGGAACAAGGAAAAGCAGTTGCATTTGCAATATTTAATTTACAGGCTAGAGGTGAGATGTTTGTAACTCATAATGATCCTGTCTATCCAGGTATGATTGTCGGCTTATCTCCTAAACCAGGAGATATGATTATCAATGTTATGAAGGGTAAAAAATTAACTAATATGAGAACACAAGGAACTGATGAAAATGTTGTTCTTACACCAGTAAGAAAAATGTCCATCGCAGAACAATTAAGTATGTTAAATACAGATGAAGCTTTAGAAATCACTCCACAATCTTGTAGATTAAGAAAGGCAATTCTTGATCCACATGAAAGAAAGCGAAGTGAAAAATCAGGCACTGCTGCCTAATTGAAAATTTTATCAACTAAATACAAACCCAAAGCAACACATGGACCAATTCCAAAAGCAAATAATAAAGTTCCCACTCCCACAGTTCCACCTAGATACCATCCAATAGTTACAACAGAGATCTCTAAAAATGCTCTTACAGCAGCAACTGGTAAGTTTGTTTTTTTTTGAAGACCAATCATCAAACCATCTCTTGGTCCTGCTCCAAGATTAGATACTAAATAAATACCTCCACCAATACCAACCATAATTACTGAAATTATTGCTAAAATTAATTGATATAAGTAGTTAGATGGGGTTGGAACAAATTTTATACAAAGATCAATCATCAATGCAATAATGATTGCATTAAGTATTGTACCCATCCCTGGTTTTTGACCAAGCGGTATCCACAAAATTAAAACTGCAACACTAATCAAAAATGTTATTGTTCCTATGCTCAAGTTAGCATTTAAAGAGATACCTTGAGCTAAAACACTCCATGGAGAAGCACCAGTAGAAGATACAATTAATAAACCTTCCCCAAGACCAAATAACATCAAACCAAAACATAGAAAAAAGAATGTGGAAAATTTTGGCTTAAAATTAAAAGGCTTATCGGAACTCCAATTGACCCTTGGTATTTTCTTAATTTTTAAAAACATTTTTAATTTATTTCTATTGTTAATAAAGTCTATTAAACTAGTTGTTAAATGAAAAAAATTATAGTCATTTTATTTCTTTTTATTTATCCAACAAATTCAATCGCTCATATTGGACATTACATTAAATATAATAAAATTGAGATGGAGATTTTTCGAAATGGTGAGCTAATTGGCTATAATCATTATTTTTTCAATAGAAATGGAGCAGAAACTATTGTTACTAATCAAATAAAATTTACAGTTAAACTTTTGGGAGCAACAGTTTTCCAAATTGAGGGTTATAGTGAGGAAAAATATATCAAAGATCAATTAGTTTCTTATAATTCTAAAACTTTACAAAACGATAAAAAGAAGTTTGTTAATTTAACATTTAATCAAAAGAATAAAAAATTTGATATCAAAGGCTCTTCACATAACGGGGAAGCCTCAGCTGATAACGTGATTGGAAATTGGTGGAATCACAAAATTTTACAGGCAAGTTCTCAAATAAGTCCCATCTCAGGGAGTATTAAGGATCAAGTAGTAACTTTTTTAGGTAAAGAAAAAATAGATCTATATGGAAAAGTTTATGATGTTGATCATTTTACATTAAAGTCTAAAGACATGAGTATACCGAAAGATAAAAGATTAAATTTTGATATTTGGTATGATCGTAAAAATTTAATGATACTGAAAGTATCCTATTCAAGGATGGGTAACTGGGAATATAAATTAAAATATTTTGATTAATTTATTTTGAGATTTTTTTAAATAAATCTTGCGCACTTATCCATCCTGACTCTAATCTAGGTCCTACAAACCAATCAGCACAAACACCTAATCTTTTCTTAGGATCCCAATAGCTCTTAATTTTAAATGGTATAGAATTTGAAGAGTATCTCCAACCGTGATTAAGTGAATAATAAATTTTTGTTTTTTTGATGTTTGAAAGTTTAAAAAATTTATCAATCATAATTTTCGAATTTTCTTTTTTGTTATTATTATTTTTTTTAATCTTTTTATTTGCCCACTTAAATGTACTTTGAAGAGTCCATAAATCATAATTTGATTTAAACCTTTTTTTTGAGTTTTCGTTTCCAGCCCATCCAAGAATTGGATCTTCAAAAAGATAGCTACTTTTTGAATTCTTACTTTTTTTTATAGCAATCATAGTAGTAATATTTGCATCCATTTTTATAGATTTATTTAAAAAGCGATTATTTATGAATTTTTTAGAGAGTTTTTTTAATTGCGGAAAAGGGCAAGTCAATATTAGGTTTTTAAAAGATCTCAATTTTCCATTATCAAATAACAAATACCAGAGTTTATTTTTATAATAGATTTTTTTTAATTCACTATGATAGTTGCAATTAATTTTTTTTAGCAAATATTTGCTAATATCATTGTTTCCATTTTTTCCAATTATTTTCAGATGTTTTTTATCCTCTTTTTTTTTTGAGTTAAGAAAAACATGTTTGCCACCCCACACTTTTAGAATTCTTTTTTTTATTAAATCTTTAGTAAATTTTTTAAATTTCTTAGTTTTTGGTGAAATATACTGAGTACCATGATCAAAACCTGTTTTGCTTTTTATTCTTTTAAAAGATGCACGACCCCCAGGACCTCTTGCTTTATCGAACAGAATTACTGAATATCTTTTATTTAGAAGATTTGCAATTGTCGCTCCGGAAATTCCAGAACCGATTATACAAAATTCACTCATTTACCAGCAACAACCATTCCCTCTATTAACATGGTTGGTGAGTTAGTTGCATATTTGAACTCCAGGTCATTTGCTAAGGTGATATTTTGAAACATGTCCTTAAAATTACCTGCTATGGTGATTTCATTTATTGGATATTTAAACTCACCATTTTCAACTAAAAACCCGGTTGCCCCAACTGAATAATCTCCAGTCACAATATTACTTCCATGTCCTATGGTTTCTGTAATATAGAGACTTTTTGAATTTGAATTCAGTAAATCTTTAAAACTAATATTTCCATTTTCAAAATAAAGATTACTTGTTCCTCCACATCTTCCATTAGATTTAAGATTTAATTTTTTTCCATTGTAAGTATCAATCAGATAATGTCTCAAAATTCCTTGATCCACTAGTTTAAGTGTGTCGGTCTTTACCCCTTCACTATCAAAATTTCTTGATCCTAATCCTTTAAGCATATCAGGTTTGTCAAATACATTAATTTTATCTGAGAATATTTTTTGATTAACTTTATCTTTTAAAAAAGAAGTTCCTCTTGATATTGCTGATGAAGAAATAGCGCCTGCAAAAGTACTTAATATTCCTTTAGCTATTCTTTTATCAAAAATTATAGCAATTTTCTCACTACCGATTTTTTTTGGACTTAATTTTCTAATAGTTTGATTAGCAGCAAGATTTCCTAACTTCTCTGCATCATCTAGGTCTTTAAGAAAACATTTGCTGGAATACTCGTAATCTCTTTCCATGCTTTTTTCATCTTTTGCAACTGTTACACTTGATGCTGTAAATGAAGATGTTTTATAACCATCACAAAAACCTTGGCTATTAGCTAAAACAAAATTAGATTTATTCTGAGTAAAACTAGATTCAGTATTGATAATTTTTTTATCGCTTGAGGCAACAGCCTCTAATTTTTTTAAATAATCTATTTTTTGGTCATTCGCTATATGACTATCGTCATAGAGATCTAAATCTTTAACTTCTTTTGCTAATAATTCTCTGTCCGGTAAAGAATTAAATTCATCCTCAGGAGTATTTTTTGTAGTTTCGACACATTTTTCAATCAAAATGTTTAAATTGTCGTTAAGCAAATTTGAGGAAGATATTGATGATTTTTTTTTACCAATGTAAGTAGTGATACTTATACCTAGATCATCTGACCTATTAGCTTCATCCAATTTTTTATTTCTAAAATTAACAGTTTCAGAAACTGAATTTTTTACAACCACACTTGAGTCTGTTGCACCTAATTTTTTGGCTAAACCTAAACAATATGATGCTTTTTTCTCTAAAAATTCTTGATCTTTGACCATTTAAAGTTTCGTGCCACCTACAGTCATCTTATCGATTAATATTGATGGCTGAGCAACACCTACAGGTACACCTTGTCCAGCTTTACCACATGTCCCAATACCAGGGTCCATCATCATATCATTTCCTACCATGGAAACTTCTTTTAAAATTGAAGGACCATCACCAATTAACGTTGCACCTTTAATTGGTGATCCAATTTTACCATTAACAATTTCATAAGCTTCAGTGCAATTAAATACAAATTTTCCGGATGTAATATCAACTTGTCCACCACCAAAACTAACCGCGAAAATACCTTTGTCGACAGCTTTAATCATTTCTTCT
>CABYNK010000039.1 GCA_902520355.1 uncultured Pelagibacteraceae bacterium | reverse complement strand
CCATGCTGCGACAAAATCATTTATAAATTTTTGTTGAGAGTCGTCACAGGCATAAACTTCTGCAAGAGCTCTTAGTTGAGAATTTGAACCAAAAATCAAATCAACTCTTGTTGCTTTCCACTTAGTTTTTTGAGTTTTTCTATCTTTTCCAACAAAAGTTTGTTCTGATTTATCTTCCTCTTTCCATGTAGTATTCATGTCTAATAGATTTACAAAATAATCGTTAGTAAGAGAACCGGGTTTATTTGTAAAAATTCCATAATTTGAGCCATCATAGTTAGTATTTAAAACTCTCATACCGCCTATAAGTGCTGTCATTTCTGGTGCGGTCAGACCCATTAGTTGTGCTTTATCAACCAATTTTTCTTCTGCTGAGACATTTGAAGCTCCACCATTTAAATAGTTTCTAAAACCATCTGACTGAGGCTCAAGAAGACCAAAAGAATGAATATCGGTTTGATCTTGTCTTGCATCTCCTCTGCCTGTTGAAAATGGAACATTAACTTTATGACCTGCTTTTTTAGCAGCCATCTCAATACCAACACCACCTGCTAAGACAATCAAGTCTGCCATTGATACACTTTTCTTTTTATTATCAAATTGATCTTTAATTTTATTTAAAGCTTTAAACACAGTTGATAATTTCTTAGGATTATTCACGGACCAGCTTTTTTGTGGTTCTAGCATTATTCTTGCACCATTAGCGCCACCTCTTTTATCTGATCCTCTAAAAGTTGAGGCTGATGCCCACGCAGTAGAAACTAAATCTGAAATCGGTATTTTTGATTTAGAGATTTTATTCTTTAATTCTTTTATATCTTTTGATTTAAGCTTGTACCTTGGTTTGTCAATTGGATCTTGCCAAATTAATTGCTCTTTTGGAACTTCACTACCTAAGTAGCAAACTCTTGGACCCATATCTCTATGAGTTAATTTAAACCATGCTCGTGCAAATGCATCATGGAACTCTTTAGGGTTTTGATGAAAATGCTTTGTAATTGGTCCGTAACTTGGGTCAACCTTCATAGATATATCTGTTGTTTGCATCATCGGTGGATGAAGTACACCTTTTTGGTGCGCATCAGGAACCATTTTAATTTTTTGACCATTTTTCTTTGGAGTCCATTGATGAGCTCCGGCTGGACTTTTTGTTAGCTCCCAATCATGACCGTATAAACAATCTAAATAACCCATATCCCACTTTGTAGGATTTTGAGTCCAAGCGCCCTCAATACCACTACTTATTGTATCAACACCTTTTCCAGATTTATATCCACTATTCCATCCAGTAGATTGATCTTGAAGTTTTGAGGCTTCCGGATCCGGACCTTTGTAAGACTCTGATGCTGCTCCATGAGATTTTCCAAATGTATGACCACCAGCTACTAAAGCTGCTGTCTCATAGTCGTTCATAGCCATTCTTCCAAATGTCTCTCTAATATCATGTGCTGCAAGCAAGGGATCTGGATTTGCGTCTGGACCTTGTGGGTTTACATAAATTAAACCCATGTGAGAAGCTCCTAATGGTTGTTCTAAATCTCTTTTTCCACTGTATCTCTCCACACCTAGCATTTCTTTTTCTGAACCCCAGTAAATATCATCCTCTGGTTCCCATATATCAGTTCTTCCCGCACCAAAACCAAAAGTTTTAAAACCCATTGAGTCTAAAGCTACATTTCCAACTAATATAAATAGATCAGCCCATGAAATTTTTTTTCCATACTTTTTTTTAATTGGCCATAAAAGCAATCTCGCTTTATCTAAATTCACGTTATCTGGCCAGGAGTTCAATGGAGCAAATCTTTGATTTCCAGTGCCAGCACCACCTCTACCATCACCTGTTCTGTAGGTACCTGCAGCATGCCAAGCTAATCGGATAAACAATGGACCATAATGACCGTAGTCGGCAGGCCACCATTCTTGTGAATTTGTCATTAATTTTTTTAAGTCTTTTTTTAACGCCTTATAATTAAGTTTTTTAAATTCTTTAGCGTAATTGAATTTCTTATCCATTGGGTTAGACAAATTTGAATGCTGACTAAGAATTTTAAGATTTAAACTGTTTGGCCAGAAGTCTCTAACTGATTGACCTCTGCCTGCAGAAAACTTTGCGGGTGTGCCTGCTCCTGTGAAAGGACACTTGCTTAACTCATTAGCTTTAAAAGATTTATTTTTATAATTTTCAGTACTCATTTATTCCCCATGATTATGTTAACCTAAAACTACTTTATAATGATTCTAAATAAGTGTCAATTGGTTAATAATGACAAGCGGTAAATTGATAACTTAATCTTCAAGTTTGACTAGAACCTCAACGGATTTAATTTTCTTACCATTAATTTTTCTTTTGATATTTATGGGTCCTACATCAGAATTTTCCAAGTCGATCAATTCTTCAGTTTTCAAATCATAAAAGTGGTGATGATCAGTAACGTTGGTGTCAAAATAAGTCTGGTTTGAATTTATGGGGATTTGTTTTAAATATCCTTTTTTTTCGAAAGCATGGACTGTATTGTAAATTGTTGCCAAGGATATTTTGTTATCTATCTTGTCTTTAATCTTTTGATCTAACTCATTTATTGTAAAATGAAATGTTTTCTCAGTATCGAACAGTACTTCGCATATTTGAAGTCTTTGTTTAGTAGGTCTTAATCCAGAATTTCTTAATTTATCTATATATTTCACTATTTATGCAAATTGCATGTTAAAATTATTCTAAACTAGCATTATAACTATATTATATGGTTTCAAAATCAAGTAAATAAGAGTACTCACTTTTATGAAAAAAAACTCTTACTCATACGATGAGCTTATAAATTGTGGTGAAGGAAAACTATTTGGTCCTGGGAATGCTAAATTACCTCTTCCACCAATGCTTATGTTTGATAGAATTACAGAAATTAACGATGATAAAGGAACTTTTAAAAAAGGTTTATTAAAAGCTGAGCTAGATATTAAAAATGATCTCTGGTTTTTTGATTGTCATTTTAAAGGAGATCCTGTGATGCCAGGTTGTCTTGGACTTGATGCTATGTGGCAATTAGTTGGATTTTATTTGGGCTGGATAGGAAACCCTGGTAAAGGAAGAGCCTTAGGTGTTGGAACTGTAAAGTTCACAGGTGAGGTATTGCAAAATGTTAAATTGGTAACATATGAAATTGAAATGAAAAAAATTATGTCTCCAGGTGGGACAACTGTTGGCCTAGCAAATGGGGTTGTTTTAGCTGATGGAAAAAAAATTTATTCAGCAGACAGTTTAAAAGTGGGATTATTTAAGTAATGAGAAGAGTGGTAGTTACAGGATTGGGTATAGTCTCTTGTTTAGGTAATAATCAAGAGGAAGTCCATCAATCACTTTTAAACTCAAAATCAGGAATTACATTTTCTGAGGAATATAAAGAACATAATCTTAAAAGCCACGTTCATGGAAAACCCAACATTAAACTTGAAGACCATGTAGATAGAAAAACTATAAGATTTATGGGTTCAGGCTCAGCTTATAATTATATCGCAATGAAAGAAGCAATTAAGGACTCGGGCTTGGAGGAAAAAGAAGTCAGCAATTTCAAAACTGGAATAGTAATGGGTTCTGGAGGTCCTTCTATAGAAAATGTAATTTTGGCTGCAGATAAAACTAGAGCAAAAACTCCAAAATTAATGGGGCCATTTATTGTTCCAAGAACAATGGCAAGCACTGCATCAGCAACACTAGCTGTTCCCTTTAAGATAAAAGGAATAAACTATACAATGAGTTCAGCTTGTGCAACTAGTGGGCACTGTATTGGAAACTCTATGGAATTGATTCAAATGGGCAAACAGGATGTTGTATTTGCTGGTGGTAGTGAGGAAATTCATTGGGCAATGACTGCTATGTTTGACGCTATGACTGCTTTATCATCAAAATATAATAATACACCAGAAACAGCATCGAGAGCATATGACAAAACTAGAGATGGATTTGTAATAGCTGGCGGTGGTGGAGTTTTGGTGCTTGAAGAATACGAGCACGCTAAAGCTAGAGGAGCTAAAATTTATGCAGAATTAACTGGTTATGGAGCTACATCAGATGGATATGATATGGTAGCACCATCAGGTGAGGGAGCTGTAAGATGTATGAAAATGGCAATGACCACAGCAAAAAATAAAATTGATTATATTAATACTCATGGAACGTCTACGCCAGTTGGAGATATTACAGAACTAAATGCAGTAAAAAATACTTTCGGGGAGAATATTCCAAAAATAAGTTCAACAAAATCTTTGTCGGGTCATCCTTTAGGTGCTGCTTCTGTTCATGAAGCAATTTATTGTTTGATTATGATGAAAAATAATTTTATTGCAGGCTCTGCAAACATAAACGATATGGATGAAGAAGCTAAAAATTTCCCGATAGTAGCAAGAACAGAAACTGGGGTAACTTTAAATACAATTATGTCTAATAGTTTTGGTTTTGGTGGGACTAATGCTGCTTTAATTTTTGAAAAGATTTAATTTATGAGTTTAATGAAAGGTAAAAAAGGATTAATCATGGGTGTTGCTAATGAGAGATCTATTGCCTGGGGTATTTCACAAAAATTAGCCGAAGCTGGAGCTGAGCTTGCATTTACCTATTTAGGGGATGCATTAAAAAAAAGAGTAATACCTTTAGCTGAAAAATTGAATTCGAAAGTAACATTTAGTTGTGATGTTGAAAAAAAAGAAGAGATAGTAAAATTATTTGAAAATATCAAATCCCAGTGGGGTGAAATTGATTTTGTAGTTCATGCTGTTGCTTTTTCAGATAAATCAGAATTGTCTGGAGAATATCTTAACACCACAAGAGAAAATTTTTTAAGAAGTATGCTAATTTCATGCTTTTCATTTACTGAGGTTTCTAAAGAAGCCTCAAAAGTGATGAAGGATGGTGGTAGTATGTTAACTTTGACCTATGAGTCTACCAAAGCAATACCCAATTATAATGTAATGGGAGTTTGTAAGTCTGCCCTCGAGGCAAGCGTAAAGTATCTTGCGAGGGATTTAGGTACTAAAAATATTAGAGTAAATGCAATAAGTGCAGGCCCTATAAAAACATTGGCAGCTTCTGCTATCGGCGATGCAAAATTTTTGTATAAATGGAATGAAGATCATTCTTTCCTTAAGAGAAATGTAGATATTCATGATGTTGGAAATTCTGCATTATATTTACTAAGTGACCTTGCAAATGGAGTTACAGGTGAAATCCATTATGTGGATGCTGGATATAACAAAGTAGGAATGCCTGACCCAAAGAACATTACTTAGAATATCTAAGCTTGAAAATATGGCTAAAATGACCAGACCATTCTAGCTGGTATTTTTTGTTAATTAAAAATTTAAAAATTTTGTGTTTTTTTATTTCTTTTTGCTCTGGATTAAAATGATCAATCAATTCTACACATATTAATTTTGGTTTATATCTCTTAAAATCTAAACTT
>CABYNK010000038.1 GCA_902520355.1 uncultured Pelagibacteraceae bacterium | reverse complement strand
AACTAATTGATCCATTGAATTTTTTATTTTTTGATAAAAAAGTGCTTACAGCAGAAACGAAAGCTGCAACAGAACTTTTCATATCATTTGCGCCTCTTCCAATTAAATGATTATTTTTTACAGATGGTTTAAATGGATTTATTGTCCAATCTTTTATATTACCTGGGGGAACAACATCTAAGTGACCGGCATAACAAAAATTAGGTCCTTTAATTCCCAACCTTGCATATAAATTTTTAACCGGTTTGAAACCTTTTTCTTTAAATTCTAGTAGTTTTGTTTTGAAACCAAGTTTTTTCAATTTTTTTTCTAAAAATTTCATCACCCCAGCGTCTACTGGAGTAACAGTTGGAAACCTAATTAGCTCTTTAGCTAATTTTAATTCATTAATTTTTTGCATGTTAATCTCTTAAAAGATCATTAATTGATGTCTTTGATCTAGTCTTTTCATCTACTTGCTTGATTATTACTGCACAACTAAGTGATGGAGCAGATGGATTTTTTTTATCAGGAAGAGAACCCGGTACAACAACCGAGTATGGAGGAATTTTTCCATATGTGATTTCACCGGTTGATCTATTTACAATTTTTGTAGATTGTGTAATCAGCATTCCCATGCTTAACACAGAACCTTCTCCAACAATCACACCTTCAACTACCTCAGACATTGCTCCTAAAAATACATTATCTTCTATTATTGTAGGTAATGCTTGAGCAGGTTCCAATACCCCCCCAACCCCAGATCCTGCAGATATATGGCAATTCTCCCCAATCTGGCAACAACTACCAGCACGACTAAATGTGTCCATCATCGTTTTAGCACCAATATAAGATCCAATGTTTACATAACATGGCATAAGAACAGCATCTTTTCCTACGAAAGATCCTTTTCTAACAGGTGAGTTTGGAACCATCCTAAAACCTGCTCTTTCATGATCCTCTTTTGTCCAGCCGGCTGTTTTTCCTTTCAACAAATGTGCCTTATCATACCAACTAGAGTAAGGTCCATTTAAATTTTCCATTGGATAAATTCTAAAACTTAGCATAATTGCTTTTTTAAGGTGTTGATGAGTTATCCATTCTCCATTTATTTTTTCAGCAACTCTTGATTTACCACTGTCCAAGTCATTTATTACTTGATTGATTGCATCCTTTAAAGACTGATCCGAATTTGGATTAACTTGATCTTTGTTTTCCCAAGCATCATTTATAGTTTTTTCTAAAGACATAATTTACTGACTTTTTAATAACCTTATTTCTTTAAGAAATAAAGACAGATTTTCAATTTTATGAGAAATATAATCTTTATCAGAATCTATTTTGCCAAAATGTTCGTCATTAATTAACCAAACAGTTGCACAACCTCTTTCATGACCAATACTTAGGTTTTTTGCAATATCTTCTATATAAATGGTTTCTTTTGGATTCAATCTAAACTTTTTAACCATTAAATCAAAAGTTTTAGCCTCAGGTTTTGGCACATACCCAGCATCCTTAATATCGAAAACTTTATCTCTTCCAAAAAGATCATAAATACCCAAATGACTTAAGATATTTTTAGCATGTTCAGCGCTCCCATTTGTAAAAATAAATTTTTCCATATCTAATTTTTCAAGTTCATTCCTCATAATCTTATCCTCTTTCATAAACGAAAGATCTATTGTGTGGACATATTTTAAAAATTCCTCTGGAGGTATATCATGATGTATCATTAAACCATTTAAACTCGTGTTATACTTATAAAAATAATTGGTCTGTAATTTTTTTGCTTCTTCCATATTTATTTTCAGTCTCTCAGATATAAACATTGTCATTCTTTTAGAAACTTGACCAAATACTTTTTCAAGGGAATAATTGTTATGTTTTCCATAACAAACTCCATCTAGATCTAAAAGAAGATATTTCATTTCTTTAAAATTTTTCATTTTCTTATCAAAGTCCCAGAGCCCTTGTCAGAAAAAATTTCAAATAATATGGAGTGTTGCTTTCTGCCATCAATTATTCCAACTGCCGTCACTCCATTTTTAACTGCATCTAAACAAGTGTTAATTTTAGGTATCATACCTTCTGTAATAGTATTATCTTCAATCATTTTTAAAACTTCTGATGAGGATATTTCATTAATCAGTTTTTTGTCTTTATCTAAAACTCCTTCCACATTAGTCATTAATAGTAATCTTCTAGATTTTAATGACTTCGCGATTGCACCAGCAGCCGTATCACCATTAATATTATATGGATGATTGTCACTTCCTAAGCCCAATGGTGAAATTATTGGAACTCTTTTTTGGTTAAGAATTTTCTCTATAAGACTATTGTTAATTTTCTTTGGTATTCCCACAAAACCAAGCTCTTTTGCCTCCGGGATCACCTCAATGATATTATTTTTTTTTGTATGAATTGAGATTGCATCAGTTCCAAACTTTTTTAAAGAATTAACAATATCATTGTTAAAATCAATTAAAACAGACTCAACAATGTTTATTATCTTTTCATCTGTAACTCTCAAACCCCTGATAAATTTTGATTGAATATTTGATTTGTCAAGTTCTCTTTTTATTCTAGGACCACCTCCATGAACAACTGCAAATGAAATACCCAATTTATTAAGTATATTTATATCTGTTATAAAATTGTCAAAGATATTTCTGTCTATAAAAACATTCCCTCCGTATTTTATTATAATCAAGTCATTTTTATATTTTTCTATATATTTTGACACTTCATTTATTGGCGGTCCATTTTTGGGAAGTATTTTTTTTAAATCCATTTTTAAATTGTCGAGTAATAATAAATTTTAAGTAACAGTTTTAATCGTTGTCCTCTTCATGATAAAAACTTGTTGGGCCATAGTTAGAATATTATTTACAGTCCAATAAATTACCAAACCGCTTGGAAAGGGTGCTAGTATTACGGTTAAAAAAAGTGGAAAGAACATAAATATTTTAGCTTGCATTGGATCAGTAGGAGCAGGATTTAATTTCTGTTGTACCCACATAGAAACTCCCATTGCAACTGGCCAAGCGCCAATCATTAAAAATGAGGGAACATCATAAGGTAACAGCCCAAATAGATTAAATATACTTGTAGGATCACGTTCGCTTAAGTCATGTATCCATCCATAAAAGGGCATATGTCTCATTTCAATTGTAACGAATAAAACTTTATATAATGCGAAAAAAACTGGTATTTGAACAAGAATTGGAAGACAGCCAGACATTGGGTTGACTTTTTCTTTTTTATAAAGAGCCATCATCTCTTGTTGTAATTTCATTTTATCATTTTTATGTAACTCTTTTAATCTCGCCATTTCAGGAGTAAGTGCTTTCATTTTTGCCATGCTTCTAAAAGAAAAATTTGCCAATGGAAAGAAAACTAAACGAATACAAACTGTTATAGCTATGATTGCTAATCCATAATTACCAAGTAGTTTGAAAAAGTAGTCAATACCAAAAAACAAAGGTTTTGTTATGAAATATAAGAAACCCCAATCAATGACCAAGTCAAATTTATCAATAGCTAAACTTTTTGCATAGCCATCAATAACATCCACTCTTTTAGCAGCGACTATGATTTGTAAATTTTCTTCAATAGAATTATTTGGGCCTAACTCAAGAGGCTTAGTTGCAATAAAATTAGCTCTAAATTTATCTTTATAATCAAATGTCGTTTTAAATTCTTTATTTTTTGGAGGTATTAATGATGTTATCCAATATTTGTCACTTATACCTAACCAACCCTTTTGAGCTATTTTTGTAAACTTTTTCTCTTGAATATCGTCATAATCTTCCTCAATTAATTCATCATCTAAAGTAGCAATCAAACCTTCATGTAGAATTAAAAAGTCTATTATGTCTGGGATCTCATTTCTTATAATTTGACCATAAGAATAAAAATCATATTTTCCACTTGTTTTATTAATAACTCTTTGCTTAATTGAAAATAGGTATTTATCATCTAAAGATATTTTTTTTTCAAAAGTAATTCCTTGATCATTAGTCCAAGATAAATTGATTGGGGAATTTTCAGTTAATTTTTTATTTCCTTTTATAGACCAAACTGTTTCTGAAGTAGGAATATCTATATTTTTATCTGAAGTTACGAATCCACTTTCAATTAAATATCCATCTTTAATATTTCTTGGCCCCAAAAGTGTTATTTTTTCATCTCCTTCAAGCTCTACATTATAATTTTTAAAAGTCAGATCATCTATTGCTGCGCCCTTTAAAGATATCGTACCAATTACATTATTATTTTCAAACTCAACTCTCTCATTTTCAATTAGTGCATCATTTCTTGAGATCTCAACAAAAGTTTCTTTTTGTTCTAAGCTTGGTGTATCAGTGCTTTGTTCAATTTTTTCTTTTTGAATTGTATTTTGATTTGTTGTTGATTTTTCTGGAACAAAAAACAATGAGTATAAAACAATTACGGCCGATGATAGTGCTATAGCTGCTATTGTATTTTTTGAGTCCATTATTTTTTTATTTTCATTTCTTTTTTAACTGGATCAAATCCACTATTTCCCCAAGGATGACATGAAATAATTCTTTTAAAACTGAGCAAAAGACCTTTTGAGAAACCATAGGTTTTTAAGGCCTCAATACTATATTCAGAACAAGTTGGCATGTATCTACACGAAGGACCAATCAAAGGACTTACTAAATATTTGTAAATTTTGATAAATTTGATCAATATGTATGTAAAAATATTCATTTACTTATTTTATTAAATTCTTGAAACAAGGTTTCTTTAATTATTTCAAATTCATTATTTAGCATAGTTGGCTTAGCAATAACAAGATATGAATAACCCAAATTTATTGATATTTTTTTTAATGCATCATTCATTATGTTTCTTAGTCGTCTTTTTATTTTATTTCTTTTAACAGCATTTCCAATTTTTTTCTTTGTTACAAATGATATGTTCAATCTGTTTTTATTTTTATCGTTCAAATGACCGAAAAAAATTGTTACATATTTATTTGAAAATTTTTTTTGCTTCAGTAATTTTTTAAATTCCTCGTTTTTTGAAAGAGCAAGTATTTTGCTTTTCATTGACTAACCAGACACAGTTAATGATTTTCTGCCTCTTGCCCTTCGTCTGGCTAAAAGTTTCTTGCCACCTTTAGTTTTCATTTTTGATCTAAAACCATGTTTTCTTGCTCTTTTAATTTTAGAAGGTTGATAAGTTCTTTTCATAAAAGTGAGTTAAATTTATTAAAATTTCGATCTTTATAGTAATTAAATATATAAATAGCAAACATAAGATTTTATAAATACAGTAACTAATAATGGAAAAAACACAAAAAATTAAAATTTTTATCGGACTATCTTACCTGACATTATTGATTGTATTTTTATTATTATTTTTTTCAAAGTTTAGTCTTCAAGAAATAACATCTTATGAGTTTATAAAAAATAATAGAGCGTATTTTGTTGATCTTAAAAATTCAAATTTATTTCTTGTATCAGTGGTTTTTTTACTATTAACCATTTTATGGGTATTCCCATTTTTGGGATTTGGATCTCCAGTTGCTCTAATGGCCGGTTTTATTTTTGGTAAATGGATTGGCACTGTTATTGTAGTTTTGGGTTTAAGTATAGGTGCTACTTTTTTATACATTTTTGGTAATTATTTCCTTAAAGATTTAATTAGAGAAAAATTTTTAAGCAAATATCAGAATCTTGAAATAAAATTTAAAAAATCAGAATTTTTTTATCTTTTAGTGTATCGATTTATAGGAGGTATCCCATGGCAAATTAGTTGTCTGTTGCCAACAATTTTTAATGTAAGGGCTACTAATTTTTTCTTTGCAACCTTATTTGGCATTATTCCACAAATATTTTTAGCAGTATCGATTGGAAGTGGTATAGAAAAATTTATTGATAACAATTTAGAAGCACCAGGATTTTTAGAATTAATTTTATCCTCTGAAATTTATATACCTTTGTTTGGATTTTTTATTTTGGTGCTAATAAGTATTTTTGGAAGAAAAATATTATATAGAAAATAATTTATTCTATATTTTGTTTATGCCATTTTATGAGGGGATTATCTTGAAACAA
>CABYNK010000037.1 GCA_902520355.1 uncultured Pelagibacteraceae bacterium | reverse complement strand
TTCATTTTCATTTTATTATTTGAGTTTAGAAAAATTTTATTTAAAGAAAACTTTTATAAGAAAATTTTTTTCCAACGAGTGAGTTACTATTTTTTAATTGGAACTTCAGTTTTTATATTTACCATTTTTTCTAATACTGGTTGTTTAATTTATCCTGCGAGCTTTAGCTGCATAGAGTCATTTTCTTGGTCGATACCAAAAAAAGAGGTAATTGAAATGAAAACTTGGTATGAACTTTGGTCAAAGGCAGGGGCAAGCCCAACTTATCGAACAGATGATGTTGAGTTTTATTTATCAGGACTCAATTGGTTTCCTAATTGGGTACAAAATCATTTTTTCAACAAAATTTCGGATTTTTTATTATCTCTAATTTTAATTATAATAATCTCCTCAATTTTTTTAGTTAGATTAAAAAAAATAAAATTGCCAAAAAAAAATTTTTACTTATTTTATGCCGCAGTTTTACTTTTACTTATTGAGTGGTTTATAAATCATCCAGCTTTAAGATACGGTGGTTTTACACTTATAGCGTTATCCATTTTTATACCTTTAAGTATATTTATTGAAAGCAGAATTAATTTAAACATTAAATTAACAAAAAAAATTACCTTTTTAATTTTTATTTCTTTCGTAGTCTTCTCACTTAAAAACATTGACAGAATTTTAAAGGAATCTGAAAAATATAACTACAATCCATTGATCAATGCCCATTATCATATAAATAGCGATGCTTATTATGTTAATGAATTACTGTTAAAAGCAGAAAAAAAAAGAAATACTGATAAAAAGAAATTTTATATTGTTTTAGATAGAAATTTAATTAATAAGATTCATTTAAATAAATGATTAATAAAATTATTGTAGTAACAGGTGGAGCGGGTTTCGTCGGTGGAAATTTAATAGAAAAACTTTTAAGGGAGACGAAGTATGGAATTGTAAGTGTTGATAATTATAGCTCTGGTTCAATTAAAAATCATATTAAAGACGCAAGAGTAAAATACATTAAAGACTCAACATCTAATATTTCAAAAGCGCTCAAAAAATATAAATCTAAAATCCACACGATATTTCACTTTGGTGAATTTTCTAGAATATATCAAAGTTTTTTAAAAATGGATGAATGTATAAAGTCAAATTCAATAGGAACTCACGCTGTTTTTAATTTTTGTTTATCAAATAAAATTAAATTAGTTTATTCAGCTACCTCTGCAACCATAGGAAATAAAGGAAAAGATAAAAATTTATCACCATATGCGTTTACAAAATCTAAAAATTTAGAAATGCTGGAAAACTTGAAAAACTGGTTTAATTTTAAATATGAGATTTTATATTTTTATAATGTATACGGACCAAGACAAATATCTGTTGGACCTATGGCAACAGTAATTGGTATTTTTGAAAATCAATATAAAAATAATAGGACTTTAACAGTTGTAAAACCTGGTAATCAATCTCGAAGATTTACACACATTAATGACACAATAGATGCGTGTTTTTACGCATGGAAAAAAAATAAATGTAGACACTATAGTATCTCAACAAAAAAAAGTTATACAATTTTAGATGTAGCTAAAATGTTTAATACAAAAATAAAATTTTTAGCTCCTAGAAAGGGTGAGAGATATGCCTCTGCCTTAACTAACATGAATTTATCAAACAAAGTTTATAAAATATTTGGTAAAATTAGCCTTAAAAATTACATCAAAATCATCGTAAATAGTAAAAAAAATAGACTTAAATAGTTTACATTAAACTTATTTTATGTATAAACCTCTTGCCGGTAATTATTGCGAAAGAGTTATACCCGATACCATTCCGAACTCGGAAGTCAAGCCTTTCTGCGCCGATGATACTTTGTCTTAAGGCATGGGAGAGTAGGACGTTGCCGGCATTTTAATGAAATGATATGAAAATTAAAAGTTCACTAAAATCCTTAAAAAAAAGAGATTTAAATTCTAAACTCGTAAGACGAAGAGGTAGGATTTATATAATTAACAAAACTAATCCAAAATTTAAAGCAAGACAAAAATAATCCTTATGGATAATGAAAGTCACAAAAATACCTGGAATAATTTTACCAAATTTGTTCTGTGGGGAACTGTCGCTGTTATAATTGTATTAGTGTTAATGGCAATTTTCTTACTGTAAAGTTCTTTTATGAGAATCGGATCTGTTTTAGAAAATCAAGAAGTCGAAAAAAGAATATCTATAACTCCTGATATAATAAAAAAATATACTTCTTTAGGATTTGAGGTTGTTTTAAGTGAAAACTATGGTCGTCATATTGGAATTAGCGATGATGAATACTTAAAATTAGGTGTAAAAATTTCCAAAGATGATAAAGAAATCATAAGTTCATCAGACATTATCATTCAGTTGGGGATGCTTCCAGATGATAAAAGTTCAATTATAAAAGAAAGCCAAATAATTATTGGAGTTTTAGATCCTTATAATAATAAAGATAAATTAGAAAACTTGGCTAAAAAGAAAATTAAACTTTTTTCCTTAGAATTACTTCCAAGAATTACAAGAGCACAATCTATGGATATATTATCATCGCAAGCAAATTTAGCTGGATATAAAGCTGTAATCGAGTCTTTTGCTAACTTTGAAAAAGCAATACCAATGATGATGACAGCAGCAGGAACAATTCCAGCTGCTAAAGTTTTAGTGGTCGGGGCTGGAGTAGCTGGGCTTCAAGCTATTGCAACAGCTAAAAGAATGGGAGCAATTGTATTTGCTACAGATGTTAGAATGGCTTCAAAGGAACAAGTTGAAAGCTTAGGTGGAAAATTTTTGACAGTTGAAGGATCTGAGAACCTTGAAACTGAAGGAGGATATGCAAAAGAAGCATCAGAGGATTTTAAAAATAAGCAAGAACAACTATTATCTGAAACTTTAAAAAAGATTGATATTGTTATTTGTACAGCTTTAATTCCTGGAAAAAAAGCTCCGTTGATAATTAAAGACAATATGATTAATAATATGCAAACGGGTTCAGTGATTTACGACTTAGCGGCTATTCAAGGTGGAAATACTGCATTTACAGAAGTAAACAAAATTATTGAAAAAAATGGTGTTAAAATAATGGGAGAAAGTAATATTTTAAACAAATTACCGTTTTCTTCATCTAGTTTATATGCAAAAAATGTCTTTAATTTTGTTGATAATTTATTTGATAAAAAAGATAAAAAATTAAACATTAATTTAGAAGATGAGATAATTGAAAAAACATTAATTAAATAGTATGGAAATAGATCCTTTAATTTTTAGATTGAGCATATTTATTCTATCAATATTTGTGGGATATTATGTTGTTTGGAGTGTTACACCATCACTGCACACACCTTTGATGTCAGTCACAAATGCAATTTCATCTGTGATTATTGTTGGAGCTATAATTGCTGGATTATCCGGAAATTCAAATAGTATATTTAATTCCTCAAGCATTTTTGGTTTTTTAGCAATAGCATTAGCTGCAATAAATATTTTTGGTGGGTTTCTTGTAACTCAAAGAATGTTGGCTATGTATAAAAAAAAGAAAAAGGACAAATAATGATATCAGCAAATTTATCTGCAATTTTTTATTTAGTCTCTGGTGTCCTTTTTATTTTAGCTTTAAGGGGCTTATCTTCGCCCGAAACTTCAAGGCAGGGTAACTTGTTTGGAATTTTAGGAATGATTATTGCAATTACAGTAACTTTTTTATCAATAGGTAATTTTTCAACAGGGTTTATTTTTGTTTTATTATTTATTTTGTTAGGAGGTTCAATTGGTGCATTTATAGCTTACAGAATCCCAATGACTGCTATGCCAGAACTTGTTGCTGGATTTCATAGTTTGGTAGGACTTGCTGCAGTTTTTGTTGCTATCTCCGCTTTTTTAAATCCAGAGGCTTTTAATTTAGGAACAAAAGGAAATATTAAACTTGGTAGTTTAATTGAAATGTCAATCGGAGCAGCAGTTGGTGCAATAACTTTTTCTGGATCTATAATCGCCTTTTTGAAACTTCAAGGAATTATGTCAGGCTCACCTATTGTATTTAAAGGTCAGCATCCATTAAATGCAATAATCCTTATTTCTATAGTTGTTTTAATTTATTTATTATGTGCTTCACAATCATCTAATTTATTTTGGATCTTATTGGCAGTTTCTTTTCTTATTGGATTTCTTTTAATTATTCCAATTGGCGGAGCAGATATGCCAGTTGTAATTTCGATGCTAAATTCATATTCAGGATGGGCAGCTGCAGGCATTGGATTTACTCTTGAAAATACTGCATTGATAATCACTGGAGCACTAGTGGGTTCATCTGGAGCAATATTATCTTACATAATGTGCAAAGGTATGAATCGTTCATTCTTTAATGTTATTTTAGGAGGATTTGGAGCAACAGATAGTAGTACCAGTTCTTCAAATAAAGAACAAAGACCCGTCAAAAGTGGTAATGCTGATGATGCAGCATTCTTAATGAAAAATGCTTCATCAGTGATAATTGTTCCTGGGTACGGAATGGCAGTAGCACAGGCTCAACATGCTTTAAGAGAAATGGTTGATACATTAAAGAAAAATGACATAAAAGTTTCATATGCAATTCATCCAGTTGCAGGGAGAATGCCTGGACACATGAATGTTTTATTGGCTGAAGCAAATGTTCCATATGATGAAGTTTTTGAATTAGAAGAAATCAATAATGACTTTGCCAATGCAGATGTGGCTTTTGTAATTGGTGCAAATGATGTTACGAACCCAGTCGCTAAAACAGACCCACAAAGTCCAATTTATGGCATGCCTGTTTTAGATGTAGAGAAATGTAAATCAGTTTTATTTGTCAAAAGAAGTTTATCCCCAGGATATGCAGGAATAGATAACGATTTGTTTTATAAAGAAAATACTCTTATGTTATTTGCGGATGCAAAAAAATGACAGAAGATATAACTAAAAACCTTTAATCAATTTTTGATGAGCACAAAAATATTTTGTGATATTGCAGATATAAATCAAATTAAGAAGTTTAGTAAAAAAAAAATTGTGAGAGGTTTCACAACTAACCCTAGTCTTATGAGATTAGCTGGGGCCAAAAACTATCAAAAATATTCAAAAGAAATATTAAAAGTTTGTAAAAAACCTATTTCATTTGAAGTTTTTGGTGATGACTATAATTCTATGAAAAGACAGGCACTGATTATTAATTCATGGGGTAGCAACGTTTATGTGAAAATACCAGTTGTAAACTCAAAAGGTATTTTTATGGGTAGAATTATTAAAGAATTAAATAGAGAAAATATTAAATTAAATATTACAGCTGTGTATAATTCTACCAAGATAAAATGTTTAAAAATGATAAACTTAAAAAACTAGACGATAAATATAATAGTCATGCGTATACAGGACTTATGGGAATATTTATGAGATACTGTCATGAACAACTTGAAAAAATAGAGTTTCCAAAAAAGATATCTAAGGTACTAGAAATTGGTGCTGGTAGTGCTCCACACATAAAATATATAAAACATAGTTTTGATGAATATCATATTATTGAAACATCCGATTTTGCAATTAATCAAAATTTTGATAATTCAAAAATAAAAATTGCAAAGTATGATGGAAAAAATATTCCCTACCCAAATGAAACATTTGATAGAATCATTATATCGCATTGTTTAGAGCACATTCCTTTTCCAGAAAAATTTTTATTTGAGATGATGAACAAACTTAAGGAAGGAGGGGTATTATCTATCTCGTTACCCACAGATCCTGGTCTTCTTTTTAGATTGGGTAGGCTTTATTTAAAAATTTTTTCTATAAAAAAAAATTATCGAATAACTAAAGAGGAATTTGACTATATGAATGCGACTGAACATATAAACTCAATTTTTTCTTTGAAATCAATTATCAAGTTTCATTATAAAAATAAAATTAAAGAATTTTATTTGCCTTTTAAAATTAAATTTGTTGACCTAAACTTATTTTATAATGTTCACATCATAAAATAAATTTAAATTTTAAATTTTGATTTTCTGCTGTCTTTAAGAAAACCCTTTACAGTTTCAATCGAAAGTTGAGAGAATGATTTTCCAAATTTTTCAATTTTTTCAATTATTTTTGGTGGAACGGTAATAATATGACAGCCTAATTGTTTTGCTTGTAAATAATTATATGGTTCTCTTACACTTGCCCATAATATTTCAATATTTTTATAACTTTTAGATATTGAAATACTTTTTTTAAATTCTGGTATAGGGTCTTTTCCTGTATCAGCTGCTCTACCAGCAAAAATTGAAATTATTACTTTAGATTTTTTATTTAAACATTTTACAATTTTTTTTGTTTGATAAGAATTATACACAGCTGTAATATTTAATTTAAGAAGTAACAATTTTCATAATTATGGATTATTTCA
>CABYNK010000036.1 GCA_902520355.1 uncultured Pelagibacteraceae bacterium | reverse complement strand
GCAGGGATGGCTGATGTTTTATTAGTTCCTAGTGTTGAAACAGGAAATGGTTTAGTAAAAATGTTAATTTACTTTTGTGGTGCCTGTGCAGCGGGAGTTGTTGTAGGAGGAAAAGTTCCAGTAGTAATAACTAGTCGGTCTGATGAAGCACCTGCAAGATTGGCATCAATAGCAGCAGCTGTAGTTGCTTTAGATTAAATGTTTCATTGCAATAAAGTTTAATATACTTTAAAAAATCAAAAATTGTATTTGAAATTATGGCTATAAAATATTTGAAAAAATCTCCTAAAACTCCTTCTACTGATGACTCAAAAACAGCGGAGATAGTTAAGAAATTATTAAAAGAAATCGAGGTGTCAAAAGAAGATGCATGTATAAATCTTACTAAAAAATTTGATGACTATGATGGTGAAATTATTGTTTCGAGAGAAAAAATTGAGAAAATTTCAAAAGAATTAGATCAAAAAACAAAAGATGATATCCAATTTTCACATGAGAGAGTAAAAAAGTTTGCTGAAGCACAACTAAAAAATTATGGTCAAGATTTTGAGGTTGAACTTTCACCAGGTTTATATGCTGGACAAAAATTAATACCTGTTAACACAGCAGGTTGTTATATACCTGGAGGTAGATACGCTCATATAGCATCTGCTGTTATGAGTGTCACGACAGCAAAAGTTGCTGGAGTTAAAAATATTATTGCATGTAGTCCACCCAAAAAAGACATAGGAGCTCATCCTGCAATTATTTACACAGCTAATTTATGTGGTGCAGATGTGATTTTAAATCTAGGTGGTGTTCCAGGAATTGCAGCTATGACAAACGGTTTATTTAATAATCCACCAGCCGATATATTGGTAGGTCCAGGAAATCAATTTGTTGCAGAAGCAAAAAGAATTTTATTTGGAAAAGTTGGAATTGATTTGTTTGCAGGTCCAACAGAAATTGCTGTTATTGCAGACGATAAGGCTGATGCTGAGATGGTGGCGGTAGACCTAGTAGGTCAAGCAGAGCACGGATATAATTCACCTGCTTGGTTGTACACTACAAGTAAAAGAGTTGCTGATGAGGTAATAAAAAGAGTACCAGAATTAATTGCCGAACTTCCTGAAATACCAAGAAAAAGTGCTGAGGCTGCTTGGAGAGATTATGGTGAAGTAATTTTATGTGACACTGATGAAGAAATGGCAACAATAAGTGATGAATATGCGCCTGAACATTTAGAGGTTCAAACACAAAATCTGGAATGGTTTCACAAAAGATTAAAGAATTACGGATCACTATTTATTGGTGAGGAGACAACTGTCGCTTATGGAGACAAATGTTCTGGAACTAATCATATATTACCGACTAAAGGTGCAGGTAGATATACAGGTGGTTTATTCGTTGGTAAATTCATTAAAACTCTTAGTTTTCAAAGAATGACAAAGGAATCTACCAAATCAGTTGGTGCAGCTTGTGCTCGGATTTCAAGATATGAAGGAATGGAAGCTCATGCTCGAACAGGAGACGTGCGTCTTAGAAAATATGGATTTTCAAATTAATTCTCAGGTCTAAAAATTAAACACAAACCATTGTTACAAAATCTTTTTCCAGTAGAAGAAGGTCCGTCATCAAAAACATGTCCATGATGAACTCCACAATTCGCACAATGATATTCAATTCTTTTCATACCAAATGAAAAATCTATCTTGGTTTTAAATGCCCCTGGTAATGCCTCTGTAAATGAAGGCCAGCCTGTGCCACTATCAAATTTAGCGTTTGATGCAAATAATTTTGCACCACAATTAGCACAATGGTAAAAACCGACTCTTTTTTCCTCTAAAAGTTTGCTTGTAAAAGGTCTTTCAGTGCCCTCATTGAACATTATATCCTTCTGTTCATTTGTGAGTTCAGAGTTAATAATTTTTTTTGTTGCTGAGTATAGATATTTATAAGGTAAAAGAAGTAATGAAATTAAAGATGTACCTATAATTTTAAGTGTTTGACGTTTTTTAAACATCTTTAGATTTTTATTTTATCTAAAAAATTATTACCCCAGTCTTCAGATCCCTCATCGGAACCATCGCAATCTTGTCTATCTAGCATCTTTTGCGCACCTAATTGATTTAGTTTTTCATCGACTTTTTTTCCAGCTCCACAAAAAATATCATGACCTCTATCACCTAAAGCACATACACTGTACCTAAGATTATTGAAATTTTTTTCAGAGTTTTTAAGATCATCCCAAAAATCCTCACCATTTGTAGGTAAATCACCCTCTCCAGTGGTAGAGGTAACTATTGCTACATTTTTCATTAATGAAAGATCATTCATTGTAACTTGATTTAACTCTAATTGATTAGTGTCGAAACCCATTGATTTAGCTTTTTCATTTAATTTGTTCGCTACATTTTCAGCTGTTCCAGACATTGATGCCCAAAGAATATTTAATTTATTTTCCATAATAACCTTCTATTTGTTTGAGAAATTTTTTTCTTTATTAGAAATATTTTCTTTTTCTGAGGCAATTTCATTTTCCTCATTATGCTTCTTAGAATTAACTCTGTTATCAATGACATTTGCAAAGTTATGATTTACATCTCTATGTCCTGCTTCATCATCTCTTATAACTCTAACCACATCTTTTAAAGTTGAGTGTAAAGGAAGATTCCAATAATTAATCGCAACTTCTGGAGCTGGCTCATCAGGTATTGCACCACTTTCTAACTCGTGAAGATATTCTGTATAACTAATCACAGCTTCCTCTTCAAAGTATCCAACAATTCGATGCGCTGTTCTTTGAGAAATTAGGTAAATTATTGCATAAGTAATAATAAAAATAAACTGTGCAAAAAGAATAATTAGTCTTTCTATAAAAGTTGGCTTAGCGACATGTATAAAAGTCATTAAATGCATCCTTTCATTCTCTGCCTCATCCAATAAAGTTTTAATCCAACCTCTATCATCTTCCATTTTTCTAAGAGATTTTAAGTGCAGTATCATTCCTGCAACCATACCAGGAACTGCTGCTATTGTTTCCAGGACAACAGCCCTATGACCATATCTTTTTTTAAAAAAAGTATCAGCTAAAAATCTTAAAAATTTTGTAAAAGACAATGCAACCTTGTCACTTAAATTTTTAGGTTCAAAATGTTTACTTAAGTTATCCATGCAGGATTTAAATAGCTATTTTATACGAAATTACTATGCGCTAAAGTTGTCTTAAAAAATTGTTATTTTTCAAAGTAAATATAGTGTCTCTCTTACAATATAGACTGTTAAAGCACTCATAAAAACAATTATGAATAAATTTATGTATTTCCAAGTTTTATTGCTTTGAGCGTATGTTGAAAAGTAATTAGACAAATACCCTAATCCAAAAAAGAAAATAAAAGATGCAATTGATGCTCCAACTCCAAAGTAAATTTTTTCATCTAAAAGGAAATTTTTTGAAAAATTTCCAAGAAAGAAAACAGTGTCTGAATAAACATGTGCATTTAAATAAGTAAATCCAAGAGTTCTAAGAAATATCTCTAATTTTGTAAAATCTTTTACATTGCTATTTAAATTTATATTTTGTTGAAAAACTTTTACTTTTGATAAGACAAAATAAATTAAAAAAATAATCAAAAGTACATTTAAAACAATCTCTACAAATAAATTGAAATATTGATGAAAAAAATGAAATAAAAATATACCTAGAAAAATTAATAAAAAATCGGAGATTGAGCAGGTAATACAAACCAAAAATACATATTGTTTTTTTAATCCCTGTTCTATTACAAAAATATTTTGTGCACCTATTGCAAGTATTAAACTTAGTCCTGTTATAAACCCTAAAACTAGATATTCCATCTAATACGTTTTAAGATCTTTTTAATTTAAATTTAATCAGCGTTTGCAGTTAGAGTCTTAATCTCTAAAACATTTTCATTAGGATCTTTTATGAAAAAAGTTTCTTGCTCATATTTTGTGCCCTTAAATCTTAAATAAGGCTCGTCATAATATTTAGCACCATTTTCCTTCAATCTATTTTTAAGAGTATCAAAATCCTTTCTTGATAAATGAACACCAAAATGTGGAACTGAAACATTTCCCATATCTACGTCGTGTCTTTCATTATCAAGTTTATGTTCGCTCGCATGTAATGTTAATTCATTTCCCCAAAAATCAACATCAGCCCACTCTTGAGCTGAATTGTCCAATCTACATCCAAGTGTTTCACTATAAAACTTTTTAGCAGTTTCTAAGTCTCCACATGGTATGGCTAAATGAAAACAATTAGTATTTCTGTACATAATAAATCCTTTAAAAAGTTAATAAAATAACTATATATCCATCAACTCTTGATATCAAGCTTACAAATTTTATGAATGATTATCTACAATCTATAATTGACCGAGACCCTGCGGCAAAATCTAAATTAAGTTTAATTTTAACTTATCCTGGAGTTAAAGCTATTTTTTTTCATAAGATTGCAAATTTTTTTGCTATTGCAAAATTTGATTTGATTGCAAGAATTATTTCGCAATTATCAAGATTCTTAACAGGAATAGAGATTCATCCTAAAGCAAAGATTGGAAAAAATTTATTCATAGATCATGGCATGGGAGTTGTAATTGGTGAAACATCCGATATCGGAAATAACGTTACTATTTATCACAATGTTACATTGGGAGGAATTGCTCCGAGTATAAATACTAATGATCAAAGAAATACTAAAAGGCACCCAACTTTAGAGGACAATGTTGTTATTGGATCTGGTGCTCAAATTTTAGGGCCAATAACAATTGGAAAAAATTCTTTAATTGGAGCTAATGCAGTTGTAACAAAAGATGTGCCAGAAAAATCTATAATGGTTGGAATTCCAGCTAAAAAAGTTGGTGATGCTACTAAAGGATTTAAACCTTACGCTGTTACTGATAAAGAAGAGTAATGTCTGACATTAGAAATACTTTTATAGACTCTATTGGTAATACTCCACTTATAAAACTAAAGGCTGCTTCTGAAATAACGGGATGTAATATTTATGGTAAAGCAGAATTTATGAATCCTGGTGGCTCTGTAAAGGATAGAGCTGCACTTGCTTTGCTTAGAGACGCTCAACAAAAAAAACTAATTTCAAAAGGTGGTATTGTTGTTGAGGGTACTGCTGGTAATACAGGTATTGGTTTAGGACTATTAGGAAATTCACTAGGGTATAAAACAATAATTGTAATGAATGATAATCAAACCCAAGAAAAAAAAGATACAATTAGAAACTTAGGAGCAGAATTGAGATTAGTTCAAGCTAAGCCCTATAAAGATGAAAATAATTTTGTAAAAATTGCAGGGCGTTTAGCAGATGAATTAAGACCTACAAACAACAATGGTGTTGTTTGGGCAAATCAATTTGACAATACTGCAAATGCAAAAGGACACTATGAGGGAACAGGAAAAGAAATTTGGGAACAGACTGATGGAAAAGTTGATGGATTCGTTTGTTCATCAGGCACTGGTGGAACTATTTCAGGTGTGAGCAATGCGCTTAAAGAAAAAAACAAAAACGTTAAAATTTATCTTTCAGATCCAAAAGGATCAGCACTTTATAATTATATAAAGAATGGTGAATTAAAATCTGAAGGTGGTTCGATTACTGAAGGAATAGGATCAAGCCGAATAACAAAAAATTTTGAAAATGCAAAAATAGATGATGCATATTCAATTGATGACCATGAAGCTTTACCTATTCTTTACGATTTAATTCAAAATGAGGGTTTAAGTTTAGGTACTAGTTGCGGAATTAATATTGCCGGTGCAATACGATTAGGAAAAGAGCTTGGTCCTGGTAAAACAATTGTAACAATTCTTTGTGATAAGTCAGATAAATACAACTCAAAGATGTTTAACAAATCATTTTTAAAGGAGAAAAACCTCCCTTTTCCTAGCTGGTTATAATAACGCATACCAGGCATGTAACAAAACAGTTACATTTTTCAGATAATATTAATTAACGTTGGGGTTCTATGAAAAAAGTTATTATAATTTTATCTTTTTTAATTTTCACATCTGCTAATGCAGGAATGAGTGATAACGACAAATCAAAAGCATGGGATTGTGTAGGAATTTATATGGCTAACTACTTTCTTCCATCAGGTGAGAAATTTGAATACGGAATGAAAGAAAAATCTATTTCAACCGTAAAGGTTCTAAAAACATATGCACTTGAAATAGGTATTCCAGAAAAAGATTGGGATACTGGAGTAAACCAAGCGGTGGATAAACATTACGGATCAAAATATGACAAAGCTAAAACTGACAAATGTCATACATTTGTTGAAGCGTTAGTTCCAAATGGAGCTGAAAGAGTTAAAAAAGTAGTCCAAACTTTATATTAATAGAAAGGAGTAAAAATGAAAAAAATAATAATGACTTTAATATTTTCAATTATTTCTACAGTGGCTTTTGCTAATACAGGGAAATTTAATGCTAGTGGCATGGGATCTTGGGAAATGAATATCATGAATGCTGGCAATGGTAATATGGCT
>CABYNK010000035.1 GCA_902520355.1 uncultured Pelagibacteraceae bacterium | reverse complement strand
CAAAGACACCATACTTTGCTTTTGGAAAAGCTACCCCTCTCATTTTACTTGGTCTTAATTCCTCGTTATTTTTATCTTCTTCTGACATAGAATAAAAAAAAGGGCGCTACATTTCTGCAGCGCCCAAATTTTTTTTTTAATTACCAGTCGGTAATATTGCTTTTATGATCATTTGGACCATGTCTTTTTCTTGCCAATCTTTCAAGTTCGTCACTTTCAGATTTGGAAGTCAAAACATGCCAACCAACCCATAAAATTATAGCAAGTATAACAAGTATACCTTCACTAGATCCAGCACCAGGGTAAACAGCACCAGCAACTTCTTCAGCTGGTTTGTTTAGGTGATCAATCCAATTTGTAACTGTCGCCATATATTACTCCTTTACCTAGTTGCGGATCCAACTGCTTTCTCATCAGATTTAGCAGTTTCCATTATTTCATAGTCTAGTCCAGCTATTTCTACTTCACGTGGGATACGTAATTTCCCTATTCCATTCAGTACTTTAGCTATGACATAGCCTGGTATTAGTCCAAGAACTACGAACATTATTAATGCTCCTAGAAATTGTCCTAATGGGTTAATTGTTGCATATGTTGTTCCATCCCACATAGCTCCAACACTGTATCCAGATGAGGGATAACCATTTAGAACAAAACCACATATCACTAGACCAATAAATCCAGCATAACCATGTACTGCAACTGCACCAACTGCATCATCAATTTTGAACTTACGCTCAACCCAATAATGTAGTTTGTACGAAATCACAACACCGATCATACCAATGATCATTGCTTGAATTGGATGATATAAATCATTTCCAGCTGAAGCACATATAATTCCCGCTAGTCCACTAGAGTAAGTCCAGAACGGATCACCTTTTGCAATCCAATAACCGGCTAATAATCCTCCTGAAAGTGACATCAAGAAGTTAAAAGTGATACCACTAAGTGTAGTAGGGGTCACATATATGTTTGTTGCTGTCCAATAACTTATTCCTTCCATACCGTATTCAGGTCCAAGGTCAAAGATTGGTATATTACACGCTGCGTAGAATCCCCAGAAGCCAGTGTAAATTAGAAATAATCCAATTGTAACTAACCAAGGGTTTCTTGGCCCAATGTTTCTTGGTTCACCACTTGATGAGAATTTTCCAATTCTCGGTCCTAAAACCATTAGAACTCCTAAAGCAAATCCACCCGCAATAGCGTGAATTACTCCTGATGCGTAGGCATCATGGTATCCTAAAAGTTTTAACATCCATCCATCGAAGTGCCATCCCCAAGCAGCATCTATTACCCAGAACACAGATCCTATTGCAATGGCTAAAATACCAAATGCAAAGGTTGTTATTCTTTCAATAATTGCTCCTGAAACAATAGATGCAGCAGTCCATGAAAATAGTAAAAAGGCCGCCCAGAACACACCAGAAATATGGTCTCCTAGATTAACAGCCATAAGTGGACTTGTTGCTACATAAAATTTGGCACTAAAAGCCGAGTCATCGGTAATTAGAGCCGTGCTTTCATTCATTATTGATGGTGCTAATCCCGGTCCTGTTGGGAAAGCCCAATAAATCCACCAACCAAATAAAAACCACGTTACCGTAACCAATGGTATTAGCATCGTGTTTTTCATAAGAGTATGTTGGTGATGTTTGTAACGAGAAGCTCCAACTTCATACATACAGAACCCGACGTGAATTAAAAACATCAGTACCACTGTTACCCAGTAGTAAAATTCTGTAAATATAGTAGTAAGAGCACCTAACTGATCAGTCATATTCTCTCTCCATATTAGTTTTAAAAAGCCTATAAAATTTTGAAAGAAGAGACAAATAAAAGAATGATAAAAAACGTAATAACGACGTAAAGATTAAAATTAAAATCAACTATTGATTGTGTAATTAAAATTTTAGATAAGCTTTTTTCAAATCAACAAGCGGATGTTTAGGGGACATTTGGAATTTAACCAATAGCTCTCTAGCAATCATATCTCTATCTTGTTGATTATTAGGTAATTTTATTGACTTAGGAATAGTAACCCATCCATTCGCATTTCTGCAAAAAACTGCTGGTCTATCCTCTTCATAACCCATATGTACGTCTTCTAACCAATTCAAATCATCCCATCCCATTGCTTCAATGTATTTTTTAAGGAATGGAGTTAGCTTAGTATAATCAGGTAAAAGATTTACGTCATAACGATAGCCAATTGACTGACCAATCATTTTTTCTCTAGCAGTTTCTTTCTTTTTGCCTAATTGGCCTTTGATTTCTTTAACCTTAGCTAGCGTTTTACCTTTTTTCTTTGCCATAATAAAAATTATATTTTGTGATAGTTATCGACACCAACAGTATAATTTGTTCCTGCTAATGGCACTTTTGCTAATGCTGAAGCTTCTGAAGTAAGCGCAGCTAAATCTTCAGGCTCTAAAGAGTGAATGTTAGTTTTTCCACAAGCTCTAGCCAGCAATTGTGCTTCAAGCGTCATTGAGTGAAGATAATTATAAACTCTTATTGCGGCATCATCAGGATTTAATCTTGCTCTAAGTTTTGGATCTTGTGTTGCAACACCTACAGGACATCTGCCCGTATGGCAGTGATAACAGTCTCCAGCTTTAACGCCCATTTCTTTTTCAAAATTTGCCTCTGGTATGTCTTTATTGCAATTTAAAGCAATCATAGAACCAGTTCCAATAGCAATTGCATCTGCACCTAATGCAAGAGCTTTTGCCATATCTGCTCCATCTCTTACACCACCAGCATAAATTAATGTTACTTTTCCAGTTTTTCCAACATCATCAATTGCTCTTCTTGCCTCTCTTATAGCTGCTATTCCAGGAATACCTGTATTTGCAGCAGCAATATGTGGGCCTGCACCTGTAGATCCTTCCATACCATCTAAGTAAATTGAGTCTGGATCACACTTTGCAGCCATTCGTACATCATCATAAACTTTTGAAGCGCCTAGTTTTAATTGAATTGGAACTTTATTTTTTGTTAGTTGTCTTAATTCCTCAACTTTTAAAGCTAAATCATCTGGACCTAGCCAATCAGGATGTCTTGCAGGAGATCGTTGGTCAATACCAGATGGTAATGATCTCATTTCTGCTACTTGATCAGTAACCTTTTGACCCATTAAATGTCCACCCATACCTACTTTTTGACCTTGCCCAATAAAAACTTCTATCCCGTCAGCTAATTGTGCATGATGTGGGTTAAACCCGTATCTTGATTGAATACATTGATAGAACCATTTTTCAGAATATCTTCTCTCATCTGGGATCATACCACCTTCACCAGAACAGGTAGCACTTCCAGCCATTGTAGCTCCACGTGCTAAAGCAGTTTTTGCTTCATAAGATAATGCTCCAAAACTCATTCCAGTGATATATACAGGAATATCTAATTCAATTGGGTTTTCACATCGTGGCCCAATTACAGTTTTAGTTTCACACTTTTCTCTATAACCTTCGATTACAAATCTTGTTAAAGTTCCAGGAAGAAAAACAAGATCATCAAAAGTTGGAATTTTTTTCATCAGCGCCATTCCACGCATTCTGTATCTTCCTAACTGTGATTTAATATGAATATCGTCTATAACTTCAGGAGTAAAAATTGCGTTATGGCCAAGTAAACTTTTGTTTCTTCCGCCATTGTTGTTTAAGTGAACATCGGCTTTACCACCGACGTTTGCTTTTAGTTTACCTTTACTCTTCTTCATCTTTTTTTTCTTAGCCATTAAATTGCTCCTTTTTTCTCTGTAGGTTCTAAGTTATCATAATTCCATAGTTTTTTCCCTGCGACCACTTTTGTCATCTTGCTAACATCAAAGTTTGCTCCAATTTCTGCAACTTTTAACTTTCTTTTTAACCAATCTTGATCACTTTTTGTCAATTCTGAGGGGACAGCATCACTTCCATATGATCCAATCTCACCACCAATGAAAATGGTACCATCATACATAGAATCACCTAAGTTAATCCCAACATCACCCAGGATTATAATCCGACCCCTTTGCATCATAAATCCAGTAAAAGCTCCTGCATCACCACCAATTATGATCGTTCCACCTTTCATATCGATACCTGTTCTAGCTCCAACACTTCCTTTACAAATTAAGTCACCGCCTCTAATCGCTGCTCCAAAACACGAACCCGCATTTTTCTCAATAACAACTTTACCGGCCATTAGGTTTTCTGCACAAGACCAACCAACTCTTCCATTAATTCTTACTACAGGTCCATCACAAGACCCTATTCCAAAATATCCTAAACTTCCTTCGAAAATTAAATTTAATTTGTTCAATATTCCTACTCCCAAACTATGTTTTCCTTGAGGGTTTTTAATTACTATTGTTCCGTAACCTTCACTCATTAATCCATCAATTTTTTTGTTTGCCTCCGCCGCAGTCATGTCCTTAACATCAAGGTCAGTTCTTTTATTAAAATCGACATCGTAGGTTCCAAAATAATAAAAATTCTCAGCTTCATCTGGATTAAAAAACTTTTGTTGAGTTCTTCCAGTTAAAACTTCAGTGTGCATACCCATTTCTTGGGCTTTAGTTTTTTTTGTTACATCTTTTAAATTTGCCATACTTTAACCTCTCCATCAAAAGGATCATAAGTGTCTATTTCTTGAGGCAGAACAGATCTGATTGCTATTTCCTCTGAACCCATAGCAACTAGATCATCAGACTCGTATAGAACCAAAGGTTTTGCCGCCATGGTATCCTTTGCCATACCTAAAGAATTTTTTGTTGCAACGAAATATGTAAAAACCCCATCAAGACCAGAAAGAGACTCTTTCATACCCTCCTCTAAAGTTGCTCCACTTCTCATTTTTTCTGCTAAATAAACAGCAATTAATTCTGAGTCACACTCAGACATAAATCTCATTCCTTTGTTTTCCAAAACTCGTCTATTATTCCAATAATTTGTTAATTGACCATTATGAACAACAGAAACATCGCTAAAAGGATACCCCCAAAAAGGGTGAGCAGATTTAATATCTACTCCAGACTCTGTAGCCATACGGGCATGGCCTATAGCGTGTGTGCCAACCAATTTATCTAAATTATATCTTTCACAAACCATTTTAGCATTTCCTAAATCTTTAATTACTTCTAGAGATTTACCCATAGATAAAATCTCAACACCAGGAATGCTCTCAATCTTTTGAGAAAATTCTAATAAGTCTTTTTTATTATATTCGATTTCGTATCTTAATGAATAAGGAAGTATTCGTTCCTCTTTTACAATTTTTGCACCAAGTTCTTTAATGCAATCATCAACAACTTTTTTTCTTTCATCATAAACAGATACATCCTCAGCAACCGATGAGCTACCTTCACCTACATTTTCACCTATCTTTATTCTTGCAATAAAATTTTTACCATCAGTATCTCCATACAAAGCGTAACCTGTTGAGTCTTCGCCTCTATGTTTCAAGGCTTGTAACATACCTTGCAATTCTGAACCAACATTTGAAGATTTGTTTCTATGTATTAAACCCGCAATTCCGCACATAAATCTTGCCTCTCTTATTATTTAAATTACTATGGTAAACAATCTAGATAAGTATCCAGATCCCATTGAGTTGTTGCACCTAAAAATTTTTCCCATTCATCATTTTTGTACCAATGAAATATTTTATACATTTCATCAGGCATTGCAGACTGAACTATTTTGTCCTCAGAAAGTCTATCAAGTGCCTCCCCTAAACTTAGAGGTAATTTTTTAACATCTTTACCTGCCTTTTGAGCTTCATAAATATTTCTTGACTCTGGTTTACCAGGATCAATTTTATTAGTAAGACCATCATCCATTGTTTTAAGCAAAGCAGACCCCATTAAATATGGATTGTGCATAGAGTCAACTGACCTATATTCAAATCTACCTGGAGCTGAAACTCTTAACCCACAAGTTCTATTTTGATATCCCCAATCAGCATAAACAGGTGCCCAAAAACCTTGATCCCATAATCTTCTGTAAGAATTTACAGTTGATGATCCAATAGCTGTTAAAGCTGGTAAGTGTTTCATTATACCACCGATTGACATCAATCCTACTTTTCCAGGAAGCTGCATATCTTTAGTATCTGGCATAAAAGTATTTGTTCCACCTTCAACATAAGTAAATACTTCCTCAACACCTGGTAAAGATTTGTGTCCTAATTTGTTGACTACATCTTTTCCACCCTTCCACAAAGATAGATTTGTATGACAACCACTTGCAGACACACCCATAAATGGTTTTGTCATAAAACAAGCAATCAAGCCATGTTCTCTTGCTACCTGAGCACATATTTGTCTATAAGTAGAGAGTCTATCAGCATTTCTTAATACATCATCATACATCCAGTTTAATTCTAATTGACCAGGTGCATCCTCATGATCACCTTGAATCATATCAAGACCCATGGCATTAGCGTATTCAATAACTTTCATAAAAACAGGTCTTAATGACTCAAATTGATCAATATGGTAACAAAATGGTTTTGAGAAACCCTTTCCTGTTGGAGTGCCATCTTCATTTTTAGTTAACCACATCATTTCAGGTTCAGTA
>CABYNK010000034.1 GCA_902520355.1 uncultured Pelagibacteraceae bacterium | reverse complement strand
ATTCTTGTTCCAACTGGTTCACCTTTGTCATCAACTAAAACTGCAGCATTGTTATCGAACTTTACTTTTGATCCATCATCTCTGTGAATTCCTTTTTTAACTCTAACGACAACTGCTTTATGAACTGAACCCTTTTTAACTTTACCTTTTGGAATCGCTTCTTTAACAGCAATAACAATCGTATCTCCAATACTGGCATATCTTCTTTTAGATCCACCTAAAACTTTAATACACTCTATTTTTTTTGCTCCGGTGTTATCAGCAACTTGTAATTCAGTTTGAACCTGTATCATTATTTTAAACTCTCCATAACTTCAAATTTTTTATTTTTTGAGAAAGGTTTACTTTCTATAATTGAAACTTTATCTCCCAATTTATAAGTATTTTTTTCGTCATGAGCATTATATTTTTTTCTAACCTTAATAACTTTTTTTAATACTGGATGAGAATATTTTCTTTCAACTAAAACAGTAACCGTTTTATTTGGTTTATCACTCACTACTACTCCTGTTAAAATCTTTTTAGGCATTAATTTTCCCTCTTAATGAAGTTTTAAGTCTTGCAATTGTTTTTTTTGTTTCCCCAATTTTAGATGGATTAGTTACTTGAGAATTAACTTTTTGAAATCTAAAATTGAATAAGTCTTTTTTAAGTTTATCAATATTTTTAAGAATTTCATCTTTTGATAGTTTTTTTATCTCTTGTTTTTTCATTTTATAAAAATCTTTTAATTGTTTTTGTTTTTATTGGTAGTTTTGCAGAAGCTTTATATAAAGCCTCCTTAGCAATTTGCTCTGAGACACCGTCAACTTCAAATAAAATTCTACCCGGTTTTACTCTACAAGCATAATATTCTGGTGATCCTTTCCCTTTACCCATACGAACTTCTATTGGTTTTTTTGATACAGGAATATTTGGAAATATTCTTGTCCAAACTCTTCCTTGTCTTTTCATGTGTCTTGTTAAGGCTACTCTTGCGGCCTCAATTTGTTTACCTGTTACTCTCTCAGGTGTTAACGCTTTTAGAGCGAAAGCTCCATAATTTATGAAGTTAGCTCTAGAAGCTTTACCATGTATTCGACCCTTATGAGCTTTTCTCCATTTAGTTCTTACTGGTTGCAACATAATATTATTTACCCTCTTTAGAAATTACTTTGTTGGTTTCTTGACTAAACTCTTTCGCAAAAACTTCACCTTTATAAATCCAAACTTTGATACCAATAATACCGTATGTAGTAAGTGCCTCTGCTTCAGCATAATCTATATCTGCTCTCAAGGTATGAGACGGTATACTTCCATCTCTCAACCACTCAGTTCTTGCTATTTCATTACCACCTAATCTTCCACTGATTGAAACTTTAATTCCTTTAGCTCCAAGTCTTAAACAAGATTGCATAGCTCTTTTCATTGCTCGTCTATAAGAAATTCTTTTAACTAGTTGTTGTGCTATATTTTCAGCTACCAGATAGGCATTTGTCTCGGGTTTTTTAACCTCTTTAATATTTAAGGCGACCTCATTCTTTGTAAATTTTGAAAGATTGTTTTTAATCTTATCAATATCACTTCCCTTTTTACCAATTACAAATCCAGGTCTAGATGTATAAATAGTTACGTAGCATTTATTTGAAGTTCTTTCGATCATAACTTTTGATACACCTGAATTAATTACATTTTTTTTAACGTATTCTCTTATCTTAAAATCTTCGATAAGGTAATTTCCAAAATCTTTCTTCTTGGCGTACCAAACAGAATCCCAACCTCTGTTCACACCTAGCCTAAAACCAACTGGATTAACTTTTTGCCCCATGACCCTCCACTTTTTTCATCTCAGATAATATAATTGTTACACTTGAATAAGGTTTTAATATTGGTGCTGCTCTTCCTTTAGCTCTTGGTCTGAACCTTTTCATTGTAATTTTTTTTCCACAATAAGCTTCTTTTACAAATAGTTTATCAATGTCATATTGAAAGTTGTTTTCAGCATTTGCTACTGCTGAACTTATTGTTTTTTTAATGTCTCTTGTTATCCTTTTTTCTGAAAATTCCAAATCTCTTATAGCAACATCTACTTTTTTCCCCACAATTCCTTTAAGGATAGGATTAAGCTTTCTTACGCTTGATCTAATATTATTATTTATTGACCTCACGAGTTTATCTTTACTATTCTGTTTTTTCTTTTTCTTACTCATAAATTACTTTTTAGCCTCAGCTTCAGCAGGTTTAGCCTTTTTGTCTGCTGGTGTGTGTCCAAAAAAGGTTCTTGTAGGTGCAAACTCACCTAACTTATGCCCGACCATATCTTCTGACACTGTTATTGGAATAAATTTTTTTCCATTATAAATTAAAAAACTTACGCCAACGAAATCTGGAAGTATTGTAGATTTTCTTGACCAAGTTTTTATTGGAATTTTTTTAGGATCTATTTTGTACTTATCCACTTTTTTCATTAAACTTTCCTCTACGAAAGGACCCTTCCAAACCGCTCTAGCCATTATTTGTTATCCTTTCTCTTATTTCTTCTCTTAACTATAAATTTGTCTGTTCTTTTATTATCTCTGGTTTTTAGTCCTTTAGCTGATTGACCTTTTGGGGAAACTGGATGTCTTCCACCCGCACTTTTTCCTTCTCCACCACCATGAGGGTGATCAACAGGATTTTTAACTACTCCTCTTGTATGTGGTCTTCTTCCTAACCATCTGGATCTCCCTGCTTTTCCTATTTTAATATTTTTTTGATCTGGATTACTTAAAACACCTATTGTCGCTAAAGATCTTGAGTCAATTTTTCTTACCTCTCCAGAAGCTAATTTTATAAGACTATAGTTTCCATCTAATCCGCTGATAGTGACTGATGTCCCAGCTGATCTCGCTATTTTACCACCTCCACCAGGCTGTATTTCAACATTATGAATATTTATTCCAACAGGGATATCTTGTAAGGGCATACAGTTACCAACTTTTATCTCTTTTTTTGAACCGTTTTCAATTTTGTCACCAACCTTAATTTTTTGTGGGGCTAAATAATATGCATGAGAATTATCCTCAAATTTAACTAACATTATGTAACAAGATCTATTTGGATCATATTCTATTCTCTCTACGGTAGCAGGAGCATCAAATTTTTTTCTATAAAAATCTATATGTCTATACATCTTTTTGTGACCACCAGCTCGGTTTATAGATGTAATATGGCCATTATTATTTCTTCCTTTCATAGAATTTTTTGGAGAAACCAATGACTTAAAAGGTTTTCCCTTCCAAAGACCAGTTCTATCTACAAGGATCGTTCCTCTTGTAGATTTTGTATACGGTTTAAAAGTTTTTAATGCCATTTAGATTCCTGTAGTTAGATCAATGCTTTGACCTTTTTTAAGTGTTATTATTGCTTTTTTAAAACCTGAAACTTTTACTTTTCTCCCTCTAGTAAATTTTGTTCTGTTTTGTTTATTTATTATATTTATTTTAGTTACATTAACTTTGAAAATCTTTTCAATATTATTTTTAAGATTTTTTTTGTTAGCACTTTTACGTACTTTGAAAACTATCTTATTTTCTCCAGATAAATTAGTAGACTTCTCTGTCAACAGGGGTGACAAAATTTTGTCGTACAAATGAATCTTTTCTATTTTAGGCATATCTCTTCTCCAACTCTTTTACAGAGCTTTCTGTAAATACTAACTTTTTAAATTTAATCATGTCAAAAGCACTAAAGTGATTTATGTCAGTTACTTTGATGTTTGGTATATTTCTTATTGATTTTTCAATTTTTTCTTTAGAAGATTTATCAAGAATAATTAAAGAGTCTGTGATTTCAAGCTTTTTAAGAATGAGATGCATTTCTTTTGTTTTTTTAATTTGATTATTGAAATCATTAAGAACTAATAAGTTTTTATTTTTAGTTTTTTCACTCACCAATGATGCTATACTTTGTTTTTTTTCACTCTTATTTAATTTTCTTGATTTGTAAGCTAGTTGTCCCTTTGGTCCATGTGCTATACCACCACCAACAAATATTGGAGCTTTTTTACTAGCATGTCTTGCATTACCAGTTCCTTTTTGTGCATAAATTTTTGAAGTAGGTCCTGCAACTTCGTTCTGTTGCTTAGTCTTTGCATGACGGCCCTTATAATTAGCATTAGCTTTATATAAAACGCTACTAACTAATTTATGATTTATTTTAGCCGAAAAAATTTTATCTAGAACTTCTATAGAGCTTTTTTTTCCATCTAAATTTAATTTATCTATTTTCATTATTTTTTCTTTTTATCTGGTGTTTTTTTGGCTTGCTCAGCAGCTTTAATTTTTTCATCAATCGTTAATTTACTAATATTTTTAACAGAACCTTTAACAAGTACTTCTGAATTTTTTGAACCTGGTATTGAGCCTTTTAAATAAAGTAATTCATTTTCTAAATCTGTTTTAATAATTTCAATATTTTGCATAGTTCTTAATTTATCACCCATATGTCCGGCCATTTTTTTTCCTTTAAAAACTTTTCCAGGATCTTGTCTTTGTCCAGTAGATCCATGAGATCTATGCGAAACTGAAACACCATGTGTCGCTCTTAAACCACCGAAATTATGTCTTTTCATTGCTCCTGCAAAACCTTTACCTATAGTTTTTGATTTTGTATCAACAAATTTTATATCCTTAAATATTTCAAGGCCAAACTCATTTCCTTCTTTAAAATTTTCAACATTTTCTACTCTGAATTCTTTTAATCTTTTTTTTGCTTCAGTATTTCTTTTTGCAAAATAGCCTTTCATTGCTTTTGTAAGCTTTGAATTTTTGATTTTTCCGTACCCTAATTGAATAGCTTTATAACCCCTCTTTTCAGTATCAATTACCTGAATAACTCTTGCTTTTTCCACCTTAAGAACTGTTACAGGAACTGACTGGCCAGTTTTATAAAACTCTCTAGTCATTCCAATTTTTTTTCCTATTAAAGCAATTTCTCTCATATTTAAATCTTAATCTCCACATCCACACCCGAAGCTAAATCCAATTTCATAAGTGCTTCAACAGTTTGCGGTGTTGGTTCAACTATATCTATTAATCTTTTGTGAGTTCTAGACTCAAATTGCTCTCTACTTTTCTTATCAATGTGTGGTGATCTTAAAACTGTATATCTTTCAATTTTAGTCGGTAGAGGTATTGGGCCTTTAATAGTTGCTCCTGTTCGTTTAACAGTGTTAACTATTTCTTCAGTTGATGCATCTAAGACTTTGTTATCATATGCTCTAAGTTTAATTCTTATATTTTGTTTTTCCATATTAGCCTGCAATCTTTTTTGTTACTTCATCCTGAACGTTTTGTGGAACTTTTGAATAATGATCAAAAAACATTGAGTACTGAGCTCTACCCTGAGACATTGATCTTAAGCTATTTATGTACCCAAACATGTTAGCTAAGGGAACCATCGCAGTAATAACAGTAGCATTACCTCTTTGCTCTTGAGTGCTTATTTGACCTCTTCTACTATTTAAATCACCAATTACATCTCCCATGTAATCCTCAGGTGTTACAACTTCAACTCTCATAACTGGCTCTAAAAGCTTTAATCCACCTTTTGTACATGCTTCTTTAAAACAAGCTCTACTTGCTAGTTCAAACGCTAATACACTAGAGTCCACATCATGGTGCAATCCATCTAAAATTGTTACTTTGTAATCTATCATTGGAAATCCAGCAAGAATTCCACCATCTGATATCGTTTCAATTCCTTTTTCAACTCCTGGAATGAATTCTTTAGGAATGGCACCACCCTTAATTTTACTTTCAACGTCTCTTCCTTTGCCAGGTTCTTGTGGCTCTACTAACAATTTAACCTTAGCAAATTGTCCAGCGCCACCGCTTTGTTTTTTATGTGTGTACTCAACCTCTGATGAATTTTCTATTGTTTCCCTATATGCAACTTGTGGAGCTCCAACATTTGCCTCCACCTTAAATTCTCGTTTCATTCTATCAACAATAATATCTAAATGTAGTTCACCCATACCTTTAATGATTGTTTGACCTGACTCCTCATCTGAAGTCACTCTGAATGAAGGATCCTCTTTAGCTAGTCTTCCTAAAGCTTCACCCATTTTTTCTTGATCGGCTTTAGTTTTAGGTTCTACAGCAATTTCTATTACAGGATCTGGAAATTCCATGGGTTCTAAAAGAACACTATTTTCTTTATTACATAAAGTATGTCCAGTAATGGTATTCTTTAAACCTGCTAAAGCCACAATGTCTCCAGCATTTGCTTCTTTTATATCTTCTCTTGAATTAGCATGCATCAATAACATTCTACCAACTCTCTCTTCTTTCTCTTTAGATGAATTATAAACAGCAGTCCCTGTTTTAATAGTTCCAGAATAAATTCTTATAAAAGTTAATGACCCTACAAATGGATCATTTGCAACCTTGAAAGCTAGAGCTGAAAATGGAGCACTATCCTCAAATTTCATATCTATTTCGTCTTCACTGCCCAATTTAGTTCCTTTAATTGAACCAATATCAACTGGGCTCGGTAAATAATTGACCACAGCATCTAATAAAGGTTGTACACCCTTATTTTTAAAGGCTGATCCTGTCATGACAGGCACAAAATCAAAATTTAATGTGCCTTTTCTAATACATTTTATTAAATCTTCCTCTTTTATTTCATCTCCATTTAAATATGACTCCATTAATTTTTCATCCTGTTCAACTGCAGCTTCAACTAATTCAGTCCTATATTTTTCAGAAATTTCTTTTAAATCGTCAGGTATATCTTTGTATTCCCACTCAGCACCTAAGGCCTCGTTTTTCCAGACTTGAGCTTTCATTTT
>CABYNK010000033.1 GCA_902520355.1 uncultured Pelagibacteraceae bacterium | reverse complement strand
AGAACCTGGTTCTCTAAAATGAGTCTGAGTATCTATACAGCCAGGTAAGATAATTTGATTTTTTGCATCATAAACTTCTTTTGACTCCTCTGAGATTTCACCAATCTTTAATATTTTGCCATCTTTAACAGCAATATCATTATCCTCTAGTTTTCCGTTAAGATAACATTGTCCATTTTTGATTATTAGATCTAACATTTGTGAAAAAAGTTATTATATTAAATTTCATGATCAATCAAATATGAATAATAGTGTTTATATATTAAAAGATAGAGCTATACTTTACGTAAATGGCCAAGATGCCAAAGATTTTTTACAAAATTTAGTTAGCAATGATATTAATAAAGTAACAGATAATTCAAGTTGTTTTGCCTCATTGTTAACTCCTCAAGGTAAATTTCTTTATGAGTTCATAATTGTTAAGCATAAATCAGGTTTTTTTATTGATTGTGAAAAATCTCAATCTGAGGAAATACTTAAACAATTAAATCTATATAAAATAAGATCAAAGGTAGAAATTCTTAATCTTAGCAATGAATTTGTTGTTGCAAGTTTCAGTTATGAAAAATATCTATCAATAGATAACTCAAAAGATATTCTTGGTTTTACAATAAGATATAGAGAAGATCCAATAGTTCTAGATCCAAGAAATAAAAATTTAGGTGCTAGATTAATAATTAATTTAGAAAAACTTTATTTGTCTCTTAAAAAACTTGAATTAAAAGATGATAAGATTGAGGACTATTATTATCATAGTTATAAACTTGGAATTGTCCCAAAGAATTTGAATAAATTAAAAAATAAATTATTTGGTATTGAGTGTAATTTTGAAGAACTCAATGGTATTGATTTTAAAAAAGGATGTTATGTTGGACAGGAAAACACCGCCAGAATTAAACTTAAAAATAAACTTTCTAAAAGGTTATTGCCAGTTAAGATAATTGATGGAAAGCTTGATGAAGATGAGGCAGTATATTGTAATGATGTTGAGATTGGAAAAATATTAATTAATGAGGAATATCCATTTGCACTAATTAAATTTTTAAATGAAAATTTCAATAAAGATCTCACATTAAAAAGTAAAAACGGATTATTTAAAATATTTATACCTGAATGGCTAAAGATTTAAGTTTTGGTGCGGCCAGAGAGACTCGAACTCTCATGGACAAGGTCCACACGGCCCTCAACCGTGCCTGTCTACCAATTTCAGCATGGCCGCAATTATGACCCATATTAAATCAATGACAAGTGGCTTTCAAATTGATAAATTTTAATTATGGAATTTACTAGAGAAGTTAAATTAGCAACTGATCAAATTTATCAAAAGATTTCAAAAGTAATGCCTGAAATTGAGTGGGCGGTTCACGCTCCTTATATTCATAAGATTAATAAATTAAAAAAAAAAAAGAATGCTGTAATACTTGCTCATAACTATCAAACTCCAGAAATTTATCATGGTATTGCAGATTTTTCCGCGGACTCTTTGGCTCTTGCTGTAGAAGCATCAAAGACCTCGGCAGAAATAATTGTTATGGCTGGAGTCCACTTTATGGCAGAGACTGCAAAGTTAATGAGTCCAAATAAAAAAGTTTTGTTACCAGATATGAAAGCAGGTTGTTCATTATCCTCTTCAGTCACAGGTAAAGATGTCAGGTTGTTAAAAGAAAAGTATCCAGGGGTCCCTGTTGTCTCGTATGTCAATACATCTGCTGATGTTAAAGCAGAAACAGATGTATGTTGTACTTCTGCTAATGCTGTTAAAATTGTAAAATCTTTAGGTGTTAAAAAAGTTATTTTTTTACCTGATGACTATTTAGCTAAATATGTTGCATCACAAACTGACGTTGAAATTATCTCATGGAAAGGAATTTGCATCGTTCATGATCAATTCAATGAAAAGGAAATTAAGAATATAAGAAAAAACAATCCTGGAATTAAGATAATTGCACACCCTGAATGTCCGCCAGAGGTAATCAAAGCAAGTGATTTTGCAGGATCAACATCAGGGATGATTAATTATGTTAGAGACAAGCAGCCTAAAAAAGTAATGATGGTAACTGAATGCTCAATGAGTGATAACATTCAAGTCGAAAATCCAAACGTAGAATTTATAAGACCTTGTAATATGTGTCCGCATATGAAAAAAATCACTTTGCCAAAAATTTTAGACTGTTTAGAGAATGAAACTGGTGAAATTATCATGGACCAAGAGACAATTGATAAAGCTAGATTGTCAGTAGAAAAAATGGTTGCCATCGGCAGATAACACCTCGTGTCAAAAATTAAATTAAGTGAAACTTTTATTAAAGATAGAGTAAAACTTGCTCTAACTGAAGATTTGTATCCTTATGGAGACATAACATCTAACCTCCTAAATAATAACAAAATTATTGAGGCAAAAATAATTTCAAATCAAAAAGCAGTTGTTGCAGGTTTGCTATTTGTAAAACAGTCTTTTAAGCAAGTTGATAAAAAAATTAAGTTTATGTTGAAAAAAAAAGATGGGGCTTCAGTCAAAAAAAATTCTGTAATTGCGGTAATAAAAGGTAAAGCTAATTCTATATTGATTGCAGAAAGAGTTGCATTAAATTTTTTATCCCATATTTCTGGAATAGCTACAAAAACAAATCAATTTGTAAAACTAGCTGGAAAAAAGTCTAAAATTTGCTGCACCAGAAAGACTTTGCCAAATTACAGAGTTATTCAAAAATATGCAGTTAAATTAGGAGGTGGCACAAATCATAGATTTAATTTAAGTGACGAATTTTTGATAAAAGATAATCATATTGCTAGTTCTAGTTTAAAAGAATTAGTTTCGTTAGCAATAAAAAATAAAAGAGGAAAAAAAATTACAGTTGAGATTGATAATTTAAAACAACTGAAAAAAATTATTGGACTTAAATTTAATACTGTTTTGTTTGATAATATGAGTATTAAAAATCTTAGAGCAGGTGTAAAGCTTGTTAAGAAATATTATGAGACAGAAGCTTCAGGAAATATTAATCTTAAAACTGTAAAATCTGTTGCTGCAACTAGGGTGGATAGAATTTCAATAGGAAGCATCACTCATAGTGCTCCAGCTATAGATTTCAAACTAGAAATCTAGATTAACAGATTTTATTAATTTTTATTTTTAGTAAGCTCAGCCTGTGCTGCTGCTAATCTAGCTATAGGAACTCTGTAAGGTGAACAGGAAACATAATTAAGACCAGCTTTTGAACAAAAGTAAATACTTTTAGGATCTCCTCCATGTTCACCACATATACCCAATTTAATTTTTTTATTTTGTTTTTTTCCTTTTGAAACCGCTATTTGTACTAAGTCTTTCACTCCATCATCAATAGAGACAAACGGGTCAATAGTAAAAATCTTATGATCTATATAATCATTTAAAAATTTACCACTATCATCTCTGCTTATCCCAAAAGTTGTTTGTGTTAAATCATTGGTGCCAAAACTGAAAAATTCAGCGTGTTTTGCAATATCATCGGCTTTAATTGCTGCTCTAGGTAACTCAATCATTGTGCCTACAAGAAATTCGATTTTTGTTTTATTTTCTTTTTGTACTTTTCTTGCAGTATTAATTACTAAATCTTTCATTATTTTAATCTCAGCTTCAGTTGAAACAAGAGGAATCATTATCTCAGGAAAAGCAAATTTTTGTTTATTTTTTTTTAGGTCTGCGAGGGCCTCAAATATTGCTCTACATTGCATTTCGTAAATTTCAGGAAATGAGATACCAAGTCTACAGCCTCTATGTCCTAGCATTGGATTTTGTTCATGAAGCTCCTCTATCCTGCTCTCAATATCTTTTTTATCTGATCCAATAACATTAGCTACTTCAGAAATTTCTTTATCTGATTTAGGTAAAAATTCATGTAACGGTGGATCTAATAATCTTACAGTAACTGGAAGTCCATGCATAATCTTAAATATTTCCATAAAATCTTTTTTTTGATGTGGTAAAATTTTTTTTAAAGCATTAGATCTATCATCTAATGTTTTTGATAAAATCATTTCTCGTACAGATAAAATTCTTTCTTCATCAAAAAACATATGTTCAGTCCTACAAAGTCCGATACCCTCTGCACCAAAATCTCTGGCTGTTTTGGTATCTAGTGGAGTCTCAGAATTAGTTCGCACTTTAAGTTTTCTAATTTTATCAGCCCAGCTCATTAATTTTGAAAAGTCCCCTGATATCTCAGGTTTTATAGTTGAAACTGTACCTAAAATTATTCTTCCTGTAGAACCATCAATAGTAATTGTTTCACCCTCTTTGACTTCAGCTGAAGATGTCTTAAAAATTTTTTTATCATAGTTAATTTCAATTTCACTTGAACCAGAAACACAAGGTCTTCCCATTCCTCTGGCTACAACCGCAGCATGACTTGTCATTCCTCCTCTTGAGGTTAAAATTCCCTTTGCAGCATGCATTCCTTGAATATCTTCTGGAGAAGTTTCAACTCTAACTAAAATTGTATCTTGCATCATATCATTTAATCTTTCAGCATCTTCTGAAGTAAAAACTACTTTTCCACTAACAGCACCTGGAGATGCTGGAAGACCATTTGCTATAACATTAATTGAGCTTTTCTCATCTAAAGTGGGATGCAAAAGCGTGTCTAAAGAGTTAGGATCAACTCTTAGAACAGCATCATTTTTAGTAATTAACTTTTCTTTAACCATATCAACAGCAATCTTTACTGCTGATTTTGATGTTCTTTTACCGGATCGAGTTTGCAATACCCAAAGTTTACTACTTTCAACAGTGAATTCTACGTCTTGCATATCCTTATAATGTTTTTCAAGCTTCTTTAAAATTTTATATAATTCGTAATATACTCTTGGCATTGACTCTTCCATTGATGCATCATCAGCTTTTGCTTCTTTCCTTGCCTTCTTAGTAATATATTGTGGAGTTCTAGTTCCAGCTACAACATCCTCCCCCTGAGCATTAATTAAATATTCTCCATAAATATTATTTGTTCCATCTGATGGATTTCTAGTGAAAACAACTCCTGTTGCACAATCATTACCCATATTTCCGAAAACCATGGATTGAACATTAACAGCTGTTCCCCAATCAGAAGGAATTTGATTTAATTTTCTATAAACTTTTGCTCTTTTACTTTCCCAAGATAAAAATACTGCGCTTATTGCTCCAAATAATTGGTGATAAACATCTTGTGGAAACTCTTTATTTGTCTTCTCTTTAACTACTTTTTTAAAATCTTTTATTAAACCATCCCAGTCTTTGTCATCAAGATCTGTATCTAGCAATACACCTTTGGTTAACTTATAATTTTCTATTAACTCCTCAAAATTATAACTTTCAACACCCATGACTACGTTGGCATACATTTGTATAAATCTTCTATAGCTGTCTTTTGCAAATCTTGCATTGGAAGTTTTTTTAGCTAAAGCAAATACTGTTTTATCGTTTAATCCAAGGTTAAGAATTGTATCCATCATGCCTGGCATTGAAACTCTTGCTCCAGATCGAACCGATAAAAGGAGAGGATTTTTTAAATCTCCAAATTTTTTTGATACATCTTTCTCTATTACTCTAATTTCTTTTTTTATTTGGCTTATCAATTTTGAATTTAATTTTTTTTTATCCTTATAGAAAATTTCACAAACTTTTGTTGAGATAGTAAAACCAGGAGGCACAGGTAAACCCATTCTTCCCATTTCAGACAAATTTGCTCCTTTGCCACCCAAGAAATTTTTTGGATTTTTTATTTTTTTTGTATCTTTAGACTTAAAATTTAAAATCAATTTATTCATTATTAGCTTTTAAAAACTGAAAATTTATATAATTTTGAAACGTTTTACATAACATATTAATAAGTTCCAAACGGTTTTTTCTTAACGTTTCGTTATCCTCATTAACCTTTACGTTATCAAAAAATTCAAAAATTTCTTTTTTAGTTTCAGCTAAAATTGATAATGATTTCTCACAGTTTTCATCGCTATTTACATTGGAATAATATTTTTTAATATCATTTATTTTTTTGTATAAGTTCTTTTCAAACTCACTTTTAAAAATACCAGGATCAGTTGTGTCATTTATTTCAATTTTATTATTTTTCATCTCATGATCTAAAATGTTAGAAGCTCTTTTAAAACTGGAATTAATGTCTATACCAATTTGACTATTGATTACCTTATTAAGACACTTTGCTTTTTCAAAAGATGAAAATAATTTATTTAATGAAAATGATGATAAAGTAGCTTCGATTATATCGTAACGTATTTCTTTTTCCTTGAGATAATATCTAAATCTATCTTTTAAAAAATCATGTAATTCTTTTTGTAGATTTTTATTATCAAGATTGTATCCTTGGTCCTCAAACAACCGTGAAGAGTAATTCAAAAGATCATTTATTTTCAAATTTTTTTTATTTTCTATAGTTGTTCTTATTATTCCTAAAGCAATTCTCCTCAATGCTAATGGATCTTTTGAACTCGTTGGTTTCTCGTTTATACCAAAAAAACCAACTAAGGTATCAACCTTATCTGTGATTGATAAAGCAACACTGAATGGTTTTTTTGGAACCATTGAATTGAGACCGATCGGTAAATATTGTTCAGTGATAGCTAAAGAAATATCTTTATCAAATCCTTGATGTGCAGAAAAATAACCTCCCATAAGTCCTTGAAGTTCAGGAAATTCATTAACAAGATCAGAAGTAAGATCGGTCTTACAAATTGATGCTGACAATTCCACTTTTTCTTTACTAATTAAGAGTTCATCTGAAATCATTCCACCAATTTTTCTCATTCGTTGAACTTTGTCGAAATAAGATCCAAGGCCTTTAAAAAAATTCATTGATTTTAATTCTGATACTTTTTT
>CABYNK010000032.1 GCA_902520355.1 uncultured Pelagibacteraceae bacterium | reverse complement strand
TTTGGAATATTTAAATTTTGTTTGGGAGACAAACCTGTCAATATTGCTTTTCTTGCATGCAAAATAAATGTTTTTGAACCAGCATCTCTCATTTTATGAATAAAATTATTTAAATAATCAAACTCTTCTGTTTCATCAAAACCAATTCTGGTTTTAGCTGTAACAGGAATTTTACATGCATTTACCATTGAATTAATACATTCAGCAACCAAATCAGGTTCTTTAATTAAACATGCACCAAATTTATTTTTTTGAACTTTTTTGCTAGGGCAACCAAGATTAATATTAATTTCATCATAACCCATATCCTCTGCAATTTTAGCTACCTCTGCTAACTCCTCTTTATTAGATCCACCTACTTGTAGAGCTAATGGTTTTTCCTCAGGACTAAAGGATAAAATTTTTTTTTTATCACCATGGATTGCTGATTTTGTTGCAACCATCTCAGTATAGAGCATTACATTTTTGCTCATCAGTCTTAAAAAGAAACGATCATGCCTATCAGTACAATCCATCATTGGAGCAACTGATATTTTTCTGTTTATTTCTTTTTTAAAATCCAAGGTCTTTACCCATTATTTTATCAGGTAACCATGTAACAATCTCAGGAAAAATACATAAAATTACTATAGCTAAAGCCATAATTATCATAAATGGTATAGATCCTTTTAAAATTTCTGACAAACTAACGTCTGGGGTAATTCCTTTTATAATGTAAAGATTTAATCCAACTGGTGGTGTAATTAAGCCAATCTCCATATTTATTGTAAATACTATTGCAAACCAATATGGATCAAAACCTAAAGTAGTGATAACTGGTAATAATATAGCTGATGTCATTACAATAACTGCAACTGGCGGTAAAAAGAAACCAGCTATTAAAAGAAATATGTTTATTAGAATGAACACAACCCATTTGTTAGAGCTTAATTCGACCATGCTCTGTGCTAATGACTGAGTTACATATAATTGTGATAGAGTGAATGCAAAAAGATATGAAGCAGCAATAATAAACATTATCATTACACTTTCTTTCATTGAAACTTTAACTATGTTCCAAATCTTTTTTGGTTGATAAATTTTATATACAACAGCGATTAACACAAAAACTAAGAACGCTCCTACTCCAGATGCCTCAGATGGTGTTGCAACTCCTCCATAAAGTACATACAAAACTCCTGCTATAATTGCTAGGAAAGGAAGAATTCTTGGTAATACCTCTAGTTTTTCTTTGAGAGTTGGTCTAACTCTATTTCTTAAAGCTTTTGCTGCTTCTTTATCAATAAAATAACTATGTATTAAAGCCCAAATCGCAAACATACCTGCCAACATAAAACCTGGCACTAGACCACATAAAAATAATCTACCTATTGATGTACCTGTTGCAATTCCATAAACAATTAAAACAATACTAGGAGGAATTAAAACTCCCAAAGTTCCACCAGCTGCAATAGTTCCTGTTGCAATTTGGTCGGAGTAACCTCTTTTTCTCATTTCTGGTATTCCCATTGTTCCAATTGCTGCACAAGTTGCTGGACTAGAACCACTTAAAGCAGCAAAAATTGAACAAGCTCCAATATTAGAAATTACTAATCCGCCCGGAACCCTCCAAAGCCATCTATCTAATCCTGTATATAAATCTTTTCCTGCAGGGGAGTTAGCAACAGCCATTCCCATTAAAATAAACATTGGTATGGAAAGTAAAACAAATGAGTTTAGGCCTGCGAAAAATGTTTCAGCAAAGACATCAAGCATTTGAAAACCTTCAAAGGTTACTAACAAAGCTATTGAAACAAAACTCAAACCAAAAGCAATTGGTATTCCAGAAAAAAGTACTAACAAAGTAAAGACTGCAACAATTATTGCAATAATCAGTGGATCCATTTAATTAAAGTCCTTTTCATCAGTTAATTTTATAATTTCTGCGATATATTGTAATATCATTAATAATGCTCCTATCATCATTGATGAATATGGTATCCATAGTGGTGGATCCCAAACAGTCCCTGTTGAATAATTTTTGGTAAACGCTTCCTCTACCATTATAAATCCAAAATAAAATAATATTAAAAAAAATAATAAACTTATAGATGATGTAAAAATTTTTAATCTAATTACATTTTTTTTTGATAAAAAATCATAAATCCATTCCATGCTAACATGAGCTTTTTCACTTAAAACATATACACTTCCTATGAAAGTTGAAGCTACCAATAACATCGTGACAAGCTCTGTTTGCCATGTGATTGCTCTTTGGAAGAAATATCTTTCAAAGACAAGCTCAACGATTACCAAGATTGATAAGAGCAATGCTAAAACGGCAAAAGCACCACATGCTTTAGCTATAAGATCACAAAATTGAAGATATTTTTTTTTTCATAAAAAAACCCCTACCTAATTGAATTAAATAGGGGTTCTTTATATATTATTTTATTTAACTGCTAAAGCCATTTCCATTAGCTTGTCGCCACCTGGAACTTTATCAGCAAATGCTTTATGAGAAGATTTTTTTGCAATCTCTACCCATGCGGCATGGTCTTTTGCATCCATGTACACTAATTTTACACCTGCAGCTTTATAAGCATCCTCAAACTTTTTGTCTAAGTTTTCTACTTGAGCTGTCATGTATTTCTCAGCAACTTTTCCAGCTTTCATTAAAGCTTTTTGTTGCTTAGAATTTAGAGCATCGAAAGATTTTTTTGACATCAAAATTGGTTCATACATAAACCATAGACCAAATTTTCCTGGAGGAGTTGCACATGAAACTTGTTCATAAATTTTGTAACTTACAAAACTTCCTGAACTAGTGTTAGCACCTGTTAATACACCAGTTTGTAAACCTGTGTAAATTTCAGATGATGGCATACTTTGAATACCAGCTCCTGCTGCTTCTAGCATCTGGTTAAATGCTTTACCTGCAGCTCTCATAACTTGACCTTTTGCATCGCTAGGATTTTTGATACATTTTGTTTTTGAAGCAAAACCACCACCTAACCAAGCATCAGATAAAACTACAACACCTGCATCATTAATGATTTTTTTAATTTCAGTCATCATCGGACCTTTATTAAATCTTAACGCATGGTCGTGATTTTTTACTGTTCCAGGCATTAAAGTTGCATCAAATTCTGGATGGAATTTAGAAGCATATGCTAATGGAAAAGCAGAAATATCTAATTGACCAGTTGTCATAGGTTTCCACTGTTCTTTAGGTTTGTATAATGATTTAGCTGGATAAATTCTGATATCTATTCCAACATTTGCTTTTTTAACCTCGTCTGCAATGATTTGAACCATTTCATGACGTGGGTCATAAGATCCATCAGCTCTTTGTGTGCCAGGCCATTGGTGACTTGCTTTCAGTGTAACTGCATAAGCAGAACCAATAGTAGTAAAAACAAAAACTAATGAAGTTAAATATAAAGATATTCTTTTTAACATTATTATTTCCCTCTATTGTTATTTTTAATAATTCAATTAAAGTGAACTTATTAATAAGAGTCAAGTCGACAAAAACTCAAATTAGATAGAAATTATGGATGGACCGTTAAAAAACCTACTAGTAGTTGATTTAACAAGAGTATTGGTTGGTCCTTACTGCACAATGATACTGTCAGATCTCGGTGCAAGGGTAATTAAAGTTGAAGCCCCAGAAATTGGCGATGATTCCAGAAAGTTTGGACCATTCATTAAAGATTACTCAGCCTATTTTATGTCGTTGAATAGAGGTAAAGAAAGTATTGCGCTGAATTTAAAAAATACAGATGATAAAAAAATTTTTGATAAAATTTTATCTAAAGCAGATATTTTGGTTGAAAATTTTAAACCAGGTACTTTAGAAAAATGGGGTTACGGTTGGAAAGATGTAAGTAAAAAATATCCTAAATTAATTTATGCATCTGCTTCAGGATTTGGACAAACAGGTCCTCTAAAAGAATTGCCTGCTTACGATATGGTTGTACAAGGTATGGGTGGTTTAATGAGTGTTACTGGACAACCTAATACTGAGCCAACTAGAGTTGGAACATCAATTGGCGATATAACTGCTGGTTTATTTACAGCTATTGGAATTAATGCTGCTCTCTATGATAGACAAAAAACTGGTAAAGGAATGTACATAGATGTTTCGATGCTTGATTGTCAAATAGCAATTTTAGAAAATGCTATAGCTCGTTACTTAGCAAAAAATGAAATACCAAAACCAATGGGGTCGCGTCATCCTTCAATTGCACCCTTTGAGGCTTTTAAAACTAAAGACAGTTATATTATTATAGCTGCTGGAAATGATAGATTATTTGAAAAACTTTGTGATCTATTGGCAATGCCTGAGGTGAATAAAGATCCGAAGTTTTCTAATAATTCATCAAGAGCAAAAAATATGGATGAGCTTAAAATAATTCTTGAAAAAAAACTGTCATCTAGAACTACTAATGAATGGGTTAAAGATATGGAAAAAGATAAAATTCCATGTGGTCCTATATTCAATATAAAAGAAGCTGTAGAAAATCCTCAAGTAGAAGCTAGAAATATGATCGTTAAAGCCTTTCACAAAAAAATTGGAGATTTTAAATTAGCAGGTAATCCAATTAAGATGTCTACCTATAAAGATGAGAAAACTAGAGGTGACATCCCTGATTTAGACGAACATAGGGAAAAAATTTTAGAAGAATTTTCTTAATTACTGATTATTTTCAGTCTCGTTAGTAGCTTCTTGCTCTGAGGCTTGGTTTTCAGTTTCAGTTACTTCATCTAATGAAACGTCTCCTTGTCCATCGTCCGTTTCATCTGTTGCTGCTGTATCAACGTCTGGCTTAGCAGTTTGAGACAATTCTGCTAAATCTTCATTTGTAACTTGTATTTTTTCTGGTGTTTTTCTAGCTCTCTTTGATGGCAAAATTGGCGTTCCACTTTTTGAGATTTCACCTTTGTATAAACTCTCAAAATCATCACCTACATCTTCGTCATCTTCTGCACCATCATCGACTTGCTCTACATGCTTTCTCAATTTGTAAACTGCACTATCAGTAAGTTCATTTACTTTAATGTTCTCCTCTGCAATTTCTCTTAAAGCAATAACAGTATTTTTGTCATTATCTCTGTCTAAGGTTGGTTCAATCCCTGTATTTAGTTGAGTTGCTCTTTCTTTCGCAACTAAAACTAGCTCATATGGACTATCTACTTTATCGATGCAATCTTCTACTGTAACTCTAGCCATGCGGAGTATCTATACAGTGAACTTTAAAAAATCAAGGAAAATTTATAAATACTGAGGATTTAGCTTATTTCTCACAAAAAATAACAAGGCTGTAGCTATAGCAATATAAATAAATGATACTAGAGCAACCTGTTCTATTGAAAATCCTGTATCAATTAAAAGGCCAAATAATGCAGTACCAAAAGCAGTAGAAAAAACCATCAAAGCAGTGGTTAAAGCTTTTATAGAGCCGATATGCCTAACACCATAAATTTCTGCCCATGTTGAAGAACCCAATACGTTTGCAAGTCCATTGGATATACCAATTAAACCTAAAAATAAAAAAGCTGAAAACGAAATATCAAAATACATCAAAACTATAGTCGAAATTAATAATGGAATATTCATGAAAATGAGTAATTTTCTGCTCGTAAATTTATCAATTAAAAATCCTGCAACTATTAAAGTTAATACTGATAAAACAGAATAAACCATAAAAGATTGGGCAATCACATAAGTACCCCATTCCTTAGACTCGGTAATAAAAGATTGGTAAACAAATACACCTGTTGCAATCCATGGCATAGCTAACATATTCAAACAAACAATATAAAATCGATAATCCTTAAGAACTTCAACTCTTTTCCATTGTTTAATTTTTTCATTGAATTCTTGTTGGTTTGCCTCTTCTCTAGACTCAAAATTTAAGCTCTTGACTAAAATAAAGGAGGTTAATGGAAGAAATATTAAAACTATTACTGATATATATATCCATAAATTTTGCCAAGAGGTAATTGTAAGTAGATAAACTATTAAGACTGGAAGTATAAATTCAGCAGTAGAAAGACCAAACCAGCTTGAACTTAAAGCTTTTCCTCTAGATTTTGTAAAATATCGAGAAATTGTTGTCGTTGCAGTGTGAGACATCATACCTTGACCTGAAAATCTCATAAGAAAAATTGCAATAAATAAAAAAGTTATTGAAGAAATTTTTGAAAAGAAAAAACATGAAAAAGATAAAAGTAATGTTACAAAAAATGCAAATTTAAAAATATTTATGTCGTCTATTTTTTTTCCAACCCAAATTAATAAAAAACTACTCAACAACGTTGCAGATGCATAAATTGTTCCAAATTGTCCCTGGCTGATAGATAATGCATCTCTTATGCTTGAATTAAAAAGACCAAGAAAAAAACTCTGTCCAAAACTAGAAAAAAATGTAAATATGAAACCAAATATAATTACTTTTAAACTTAAACTTTTAAACATAAAAAAAAATTATGAGTTGTAAGGTTGCTTTCATAGGTCTTGGTGTCATGGGTTATCCAATGGCTGGTTATATATCAAAAGGTGGACACAATGTAACTGTTTTTAACAGAACAAAATCCAAAGCTGAGAAATGGATTAAAGAATACAAAGGTAAAATGGCAGATACACCGGCTGAAGCAGCAAAAGATGCTGAATACATTTTTACATGTGTTGGAAATGATAATGATTTAAGAGAAGTAACTTTTGGAAATAACGGTGCTTTTAAAGCAATTAAAAAAGGTGCAGTTTATATTGATAACACAACTGCCTCTGCAACGATTGCAAGAGAGATACATGCTTATGCAAAGAAAAATGGATTTGGTGCATTGGATGCACCAGTGTCAGGAGGACAAGCTGGTGCAGAGAATGGTGCTTTAACAGTCATGATTGGTGGTGATCAAGCTGACTTTGATAAAGCAAAAGATAAAATTGATTGTTACAGCAAAAAAATGAAATTACTTGGTGGTCCTGGAAATGGACAGCTTGCAAAAATGGTAAATCAAATTTGTATTGCAGGTTTAGTTCAAGGTTTATCAGAAGCGATTAATTTTGGAATGAAGGCCGGATTAAACATGGAAGATGTAATTGAAGTTATTTCAAAAGGTGCAGCTCAATCTTGGCAAATGGAAAATAGATATAA
>CABYNK010000031.1 GCA_902520355.1 uncultured Pelagibacteraceae bacterium | reverse complement strand
AATTATTATTTAAGATTTTTGAGACTGTAAATTAAAGTATTATTTTTTTACTAAAAAATTCCTCAATCTGATCATCTTTATAACCAAAATTTTTCATAATTTCCCTTGTATGCTCACCTAAGTCAGGTGCACCTTTAGATTTTTCTGTTTTGCTTTTTGAAAATTTAATTGGCATTCCAACGGCTTTACTAGTTCCGGCTTTTTTACTGTTCACCTCAATAATCATCTCTCTTTCAATGGTTTGCGGATCTATAAACATGTCCGTTATTGAGTTGATTGGACCACAGGGTAAGCCATTTTCATCAAAAATTTTTAACCATTCCTTAGAGGGTTTTTTTACTAATTCTTTATTAAGTATTTCAACAAGTTCTTTTAAATTTTTTTTTCTATTTGCATTTGATGAAAACTTTTCATTTTCATTTAAGTCTTGACGATTTATTGCTTTTAATAACATTATCCATGTATTTTGATTTGATGCTCCAATAGTTATCCATTTATCTTTTGTTTGAAATGCTTGATAAGGAGCTGTCAAAGGATGAGCTGAACCAAGTGGTCCTGGAGACTCACCAGTCGCACCAGCAATAGCTGACTGCCAATAAGTATGGACAATTCCTGCCTCAAATAAGGAAGTGTCAACTTTTTGACCTTCACCTGTCTTATCTCTATGTATTAAAGCAGCTAAAATTCCACTTGCTGCTAGCAATCCTGCTGTAATATCTGTAAGTGGTGCACCCACTTTCATTGGTGGTTTATTTTTATCTTCACCTGTTATACTCATTAATCCACTAATTCCCTGAGCTACTAAATCAAATCCACCTTTATTTGCATAAGGACCTGTTCTACCATACCCAGAAATTTCACATAAAATAATTTTAGGATTTATTTTAGACATTACATCATAACCAATACCTAATTTTTCTAATGTACCTTTTCTGAAGTTTTCTAAGACTACATCAGAATTTTTGATCATAGTTTTAAAAATTTCAATTCCTTCTTTATCTTTTAAATTTAATGCGATACCTTTTTTGTTTCTATTCATCATTAGATATGCTGCAGAAATACCATTAACATCAGGGGGTAGAAAATTTCTTGTATCATCACCTCCTGGCGTTTTTTCTATTTTGATAACTTCTGCGCCAAGATCCGCTAATAAAAGTCCACAAGTTGGACCAGCCATAATTTGGGCCATCTCTAAAACCCTTATGCCTTTCAATGATGCTGACATTTATTATTTATTTTTAAATTTTGGCTTTATCTTATTCAAGAAAGATTGGTAACCGATTTTAAAATCCTCAGTATCATAACACTTGTAACCTAAATTATTTATTTTTTCAGTCACTTTACCTTTTTTTAAAATATTTCTTGCAAACTCTTTGTGCCATCTAGCTACTTTAGGAGCACCTTCGCATATAAGCTCTGCAGATTTATATGCTTCTTTTTGAACATCTTCATCATTTACTACTCTGTTTACAAGTCTTTTTTCTAAAGCCTCCTGAGAATCAAATACTCTTCCTTCAAATAAAATTTCCATAGCTGTCGAATAAGTAGTTGCTTTTAAGAGAACTTCTAATTCTTTTGCTGCCATTGTTAATCCAAGTCTTTTTATCGGAATGCCAAACCTTGAACTTTTTCCACATATTCTAATATCACAACATGCAGCTATTTCTAATCCACCACCTACACAAATTCCCTCAATCATAGCTATTGTAGGAATTGGACAGTTAAAAATTGCACCCAGTGTACCATGTAAAAACTTTCCATAAGATTTTGCTAATTTTGATGAGGATCTCTCTTTTTTGAACTCCCCAATATCATTTCCTGGTGAAAACGATTTTCCACCCTCACCTCTTACAATTATACATCGTAAATTTTTTTCTTTTGAAATCTTTTTAAAAATTTTACCAAGCTCAACCCACATTGGTTTAGTCATAGCGTTTAACTTTTCAGGTCTATTTATGACTACTTCTGATAAATGATCGCTAATTTTATTAAGTTTAATTAAATTAATCATCTAACTCCTATAAAAGTATTCTACCAATGTCATAGGTATAGCAGGTACATATGTCACTAGTAGTAATAAAATTAAAAGCACACATATAAATGAAATATTAGATCTTGTAACATCCCAAATATCAGCTTTTGCAACAGAACAGGCTGTTACTAAGACACTTGCTACTGGTGGTGTTTGTTGACCAATAGCTAGATTTAAAGTTACAATTATTCCAAAGTGAACTGGATCAATACCTACGGCATTTACTAATGGCATTACAATTGGCACAGTTAAGATTATTGCTGCTACTGAATGTAAAAAGAAACCAATTATTAAAAGAAATATGTTTAATATTCCTAAAACTGCATATTTATTGTTTGTAAAATCAATAATTGACTCTGCTACTTTCTGAGGAATTTGTTCAATAGTTAAAAATTCACCTAATAAAACAGAGGCTGCTACTAATAGCATTACTGATGCAGTTTGTATTGCGCCTTCAGTAGCTGACTCATACAATCTTTTAAAATCTATTTCTCTATAAATGAAACCTATTATTAAAGATGCTACTACAGCTAAACCAGCACCTTCGGTAGCAGTTACAACTCCTCCAAAAATTCCACCTAAAATGATTACTGGTAATAGGAATGCTAAAGCTGCATCTTTTGCAGTTTTCTTAACATTTGGAATATTGAATGTTTCCTCTACAGGAAAATTTTTCTTTCTTGCAGTTACATAAGCCGCAAGCATTAAAAAAAATCCACCTATAACACCTGGAATGATTCCTGCTACAAATAATTGTACAACTGAACTTTGAGACATTACCGCATAAACAATCATTGGGATTGATGGTGGAATAATAATTGCTAAAGATGCTGAAGAAGAGGTCACTGCAGCGGCGAATGCTCCTGGATATCCTTTTTTCTTCATTGCAGGAATTAAGATTGATCCTAATGCAGCAACATCAGCAACTGCTGATCCAGAAATTTCAGCAAAAAACATTGAGGTTGCAATATTAATCATACTCAACCCACCTTTAATAAAACCAACAAGAGCAGAAGCAAAGGCTATAAGTCTTCTCGAAATACCAGCGCTATTCATAATTGAACCAGCTAAAATAAATAAAGGTATTGCGATCAATGGAAACTTCATCGATCCATCAAACATTACAATTGCAGTATCAATTAAAAAACTTGTACCTGTCTTCATTACCATTGCAATTATAGTTGTAACTGCAAGGCCAATCGCAATAGGTACATTTATTGATAAAAGAAGTAACAAGACCATGAACATTGTAAGAATTACCATTAAATATCTCCTGTTTGTTCTTCGCCTGTATTTTGTAAAACTAAATTTCTATAATCCTCAGGAATTCTTAAAGTTTCAGAAAGAATAAAAAGACATGAGGCAATTGGAATAACAGATTGAACAAATGGCTGAGGAACCCATTCTAATGTTACTAAGGTTTCACCTGTAATTAAAGTTAAAACTAAATATCCATAATATGCTAATAATATCAAAAACCCATAAATGACTAATTTAGATACAACAAAAAAAATTTTTCTTAAAGGTAGTGGAAAAGCTTTAAAAATACTTGGAACACTAATGTGAGAACCTTTCAGTGCAGCATAAGCTGAGCCATAATATGTTATCCATGCGAGTTGGACTGCAGCAACTTCATCATACCAAACTAGAGCACTGCCTGCAAAACGGAAGGTAACTCCAAGTAAAACTGTTACTGCCAATGCAACCATCATTATAAACAGTATTAGTTTTAGTATTTTTTCGTACGAATTAATAAAATTCTGTAATTTCATGTTATTTTCAGGCCCTCTGGATGAGGGCCTGATAAAAGTTTTTTCTTTATATTATTTTGCTAAAGCTGATACTTTTTTAACTAAAGCACCACCTGTAGGAACTTCTGATCCAAATTGATCGTAGATTCCTTTACTAGCAGCAATAAAAGCACCTTTGTCCGCTTTATTTACTTGGACGCCAGCATCTTTAATTACTTTTAATAAAGATTTTTCAAGTTTAGCAGCCTCTTTATATACAAATTTCTGTGTATCTTGAGCAGCTTTCTCTAAAATATCTTGAACATCTGCAGGAAGTTTATTCCAATGATCCTTATGAACAGTTACATAAGCAGGAGTGTAAACGTGACCTGTGATTGATAAATATTTTTGAACTTCTTGAAATTTAGCACTAGCAATTTGAGCATATGGGTTTTCTTGTCCATCCATTGTACCTGTTTTCAAAGCAGTAAATACTTCAGAAAAAGACATTGGAGTTGGGTTTGCACCATATGATTGGAACATTTTAACTCTCCATTTTGATTTAGGAGTTCTTAATTTAATTCCTTTTAAATCATTCGGAGTGTTAATTGGTCTAGTATTATTTGTTATATGTCTAAAACCATTTTCCCATACAGCTATAACTTTGTAACCTGTTTTATCTTCAAGATTTTTGAACATCTCTGGTAAAACATTTTTTTCTACTTTAGCCATGTGTTTTCTGTCTTTAATAATAAAAGGCATATCAAAAACACCGAACTCATCATGAATAGAAGCCATTACTGATGAAGGTAACCACATATTTACTGTACCTAGTTTAAGTTTTTGCATACCTTGTTTATCTTTTCCAAGTTGCGAAGAACCAAATACAGTTACTTTACCTTTGTTACCTAATCTTTTATTAGCAAGTTTAGCAAAGTGATCAACCGAAGCTGAAAATAGAGAACCTGGTTTACCCACGTGTCCAAATTTTACTTCCACTGAATTTGCTGCAAAACTTAAAAATAAAGATGAGAATATAACTACAATTATTTTACTTAATTTATTCATATTTATTTCCCTTAGTTGTTATTTTTTTTCAGGAGGTTACCTAAAATATGAATATAGATCTAGTGAATAAATGAGCTTGATAGAAAAAAAATTTAAGAGTTCAAAATGAGAAAAAATTACAAATTATTGAATGCTAGCTTGAGATTTATCATCTTTTTTAGTCATATCAACCTCAACCCATTCTGTCTTCTTAAGCTCTTTAGTTAGAGCAATTTTTAAAACTTCATCAGCAAACTCAACTGGAGTAATTTTTATCTCATCAATAATCTTTTTTGGCATATCTACAAGGTCTTTCTCATTTTCTTTTGGAATTAAAACCTCTTTTATACCAGCTCTATGGGCTGCTAATAGTTTTTCTTTTAAACCACCAATAGGTAGTACCTGGCCAGTCAATGTTACTTCACCTGTCATAGCCACATCTCTTTTTACTGGAATGTTTGTAATTGATGAAACTATCGATGTAACCATTCCTATTCCAGCTGATGGTCCATCTTTTGGAGTTGCACCTTCAGGGACATGAATGTGGAAATCTTTTTTCTCAAATAATGGAGGAATAATTCCGTATTCTAAACATTTTGATCTTACAAATGATTTAGCAGCTTTGACTGACTCTTGCATAACATCACCAAGCTTACCCGTAATTTGCATACGGCCCTTACCTGGCATTGTTACTGTCTCTATTTTTAAAATCTCACCACCATATTCGGTCCAAGCTAATCCTGTTACAATACCTACTCTATTTTCAGATTCTAACTCACCTGATTTAAATTTAGGAACTCCTAAAAAGTCTGGTAAATTTTTTGTATTAATGTTGACTTCTTTTTCTTCTCCAGAGACAACTTTTTTAACTACTTTTCTTGCAATTTTTGAGATTTCTCTCTCAAGATTTCTTACCCCAGATTCCTTTGTGTAACTTCTAATTACTTCTTTTATAATATCATCACCTAAATTCATTTCTTTTTCCTTAACACCATTATCTTTAATTTGTTTTGGTAGAAGATATTTATTTGCAATGTTTATTTTCTCATCCTCTGTGTAACCTGCCAATCTAATAACTTCCATTCTATCTAACAATGGAGGTAAAATATTTAGTGTATTTGCTGTAGTCACAAACATTACATCAGATAAATCATAATCAACTTCTAAATAGTGATCATTAAAAGTCGTGTTTTGCTCTGGGTCTAAAGCCTCTAATAAAGCTGAAGAAGGATCACCTCTATAATCATTTCCAACTTTATCAATTTCATCCAAAAGTATCAGTGGATTTTTAGTTCCAGCTTTTTTCATCATTTGAATAATTTTACCTGGTAAAGAACCTATATAAGTTCTTCTGTGACCTCTAATTTCAGCTTCATCTCTCATTCCACCAACTGACATTCTTACGAATTCTCTGTTTGTTGCTTTAGCAATTGATTTTCCTAAAGATGTCTTTCCAACGCCAGGTGGTCCTACTAAGCATAAAATAGGTCCTTTTATTTTATCCATTCTTTTTTGGACTGCTAAAAATTCAATAATTCTCTCTTTAACTTTTTCTAAACCAAAATGATCTTTATCTAAAACTTCAAGAGCCTTATTTAAATCTATAACAACATCACTTTTTTTGTGCCAAGGAAGATCTACCATCCAATCTAGATAATTTCTTACAACTGTCGCCTCAGCAGACATCGGACTCATGTTTTTTAGTTTTTTTAATTCCTGAAGACACTTTTTCTCAACATCCTTTGGCATTTTTGATTTAAGAATTGCTTTATTCAAACTTGTATTTTCATCTTTGCCGTCTTCTATTTCACCTAACTCTTTTTGGATAGCCTTCAGTTGTTCATTTAAGTAATACTCTCTTTGAGTTTTTTCCATTTGAGTTTTAACTCTTCCTCTAATTCTTTTTTCTACTCCAATGATGCTTGTCTCATTTTCCATTATTTTAATAATTGCATTTAATCTTTTCTTAATATCTATAGTCTCAAAAATTTGTTGTTTCTCTGAAATTGTTGCTGTGATATGAGAGGCAATATTATCTGCAATTTGAGATGGGTCTTTTAATTGTTTAATCGTATTGATAGTTTCACTTGAAACTTTTTTATTTACAGATGTCAACTTCTCCATTCGTCTGATTGCTGTTACAGCTAATGGGTATAGATCTTCATCTCCCTCTATTAGATCACTGTGAGGCGTAAAATCACAAGTTATGAATTTTTCATTATCTTTAAAATCAACAATCTTTACTCTTCTAATACCTTCTACTAAAACTTTTACTGTTCCATCTGGGAGTTTTAAAAGTTGTAAAATACTTCCTTCACAACCATACATAAAAATATCTGTTTTTTTAGGGTCATCAATTTCTGAATTTTTTTGAGTTACTAGAATTATTTTTTTTTCTTTTTTCATTACCTCGTTTAAAGCAGAGATTGATTTATCTCTTCCTACAAAAAGAGGAATTACCATACTAGGAAAAACTACAATGTCTCTTAGCGGTAATAATGGTGAAGAGGTTTTTACGTCCATACAGCAAATATGGATATTAAAATTATTTTTGCAATACCTTTTTACAAGTTATTAGGGTTATTAAGCCGCTGTTGTCTTATTTGTTTTTGATTTACCATCTTTTTTGGAGTGGACTATAATAGGCTGCGACAGTCCTTTGGCTGCAGATGAATCGACAATCACCTCCTCAATATTTTCTTGACTTGGTAAATCATACATTGTTTTAAGAAGTATATTTTCCAAAATAGATCTTAAACCTCTAGCACCAGTTTTTTTGGTAATAGCTTTAATTGCAATTTCTTTTAAAGCTGTATCTTTAAATATCAATTTTGCTCCATCTAACTTAAATAATTCTTGATACTGTTTTGTTAAAGAATTCTTTGGTTCTTGTAGTATCTTGATTAAAGATTTTTCATCTAAATCCTCAAGAGTGGCAATCATTGGTAATCTACCTATAAACTCAGGAATTAATCCATATTTAAGTAAATCCTCTGGCTCTAAATTCTTCATCCATTCACCGGTTTTTTTATCTTGTATATTCTTAACATCTGCACCAAAACCAATAGATGTTCCTTTATCTCTTTGAGAAATAATTTTATCAAGTCCTGCAAAAGCTCCACCACAAATAAATAAAATATTTGTAGTATCTACTTGCAAGAATTCCTGTTGTGGGTGTTTTCTACCGCCTTGTGGAGGTACACTTGCGATTGTCCCTTCCATTATTTTTAATAAAGCTTGTTGAACACCTTCACCTGATACATCTCTTGTAATAGATGGATTTTCTGATTTTCTACTAATCTTATCAACCTCGTCAATGTACACTATTCCCCTTTGAGCTTTTTCAACATTATAATCTGCTGCTTGTAACAATTTTAAAATAATATTTTCTACATCTTCTCCAACATAACCTGCTTCAGTCAAAGTTGTTGCATCAGCCATCGTAAATGGAACATCTAAAATTCTTGCAAGCGTTTGTGCTAATAATGTTTTTCCACATCCGGTTGGACCAACTAATAAAATATTTGATTTTGCAAGCTCTACATTTTTACTTGTCTTATTTTCATAATTTAATCTTTTATAATGATTGTGAACAGCTACTGATAAAACTTTTTTTGCATGAGACTGTCCAATTACATAATCATCTAAAACTGTACATATTTCTT
>CABYNK010000030.1 GCA_902520355.1 uncultured Pelagibacteraceae bacterium | reverse complement strand
ACAATGAAACAGCACCTGCATATGAAGGTGAGAAATTTTCTTTCAAAGGTAGAAGTATTGAAATTTTCATATATTCTTTATTATTTGTTTCCTTAATTTATAATTTTTTTTTAATTCATACTCTTTTTTCATTGCTATTGATTTTGAATCGTATTTTTTATAATAAACTAACATCCATTTTTTTTCCTCTTGTAAACTTTGCTCCTTTCCCAGAGTTATGTAAATCAAGCCTTTTTTTTAAGTCTCCAGTATACCCAACGTATGAAACTTTTTTTTTACTTTTATTTTTAGAAACAATTAAATAGACAAAATATGGCATTTTGGCGGTCCCTAGGGGAATCGAACCCCTCTTTCGAGGATGAAAACCACGTGTCCTAACCGATAGACGAAGGGACCAAATTTGGATCTTTTATTGTAAAATATTAAATTTATCAAGTTTTTATACTGTCTTCTCGTGTAACAATTTTACAGGTATTTGAGCTTTTATGTGTAACTAGAGTTTCAGTAATAAAGTGCTTGTCTTTGAAATTTATACCTTTAACCAAATCACCAGAGGTAATGCCAGTAGCGCAAAATATTGAGTCGCCTTTAATAATTTCTTTCAAATCATATTTTTTATCTAAACTTTTAATACCCATTTGCTTAGCTCTCTTTATATCTCTGTCATTTTCAAAGATGAATCTGCCCTGAAATTTACATTTATATGCATCAATTGCTGAAGCAGCTAAAACTCCTTCAGGTCCTCCTCCAATACCCAAAAAAATATCTACCTCATATTTTTGATCTGTTACCATTAATGCTCCGGAAACATCGCCATCTGAAATTAATTTCATTTTTACATTCATTTTTTTAAGTTCATCAATAATCTTTTTATGTCTTGGTCGATCTAACAAACAAGCAGTAATATTTGTTAAATCTTTGTTTAAAGAGTCTGCTATATTTTTAATATTTTTTTCTATTGAAAAGTCTAAATCAGTGGCTTCGAAAGGCACTTTATTTGAAACAGCAATTTTATCCATATAGGTTTCTGGTGCATTAAAAAGATTCCCTTTCTCAGCAATTGATATCACTGATAATGCTCCAGGGAGATTTTTTGCAACAAAATTTGTTCCTTCCACCGGATCAACTGCTATATCAAGATTTAAATTTCCTCCCGCACCTAATTTTTCACCTATATATAACATAGGGGCTTTATCTAGTTCGCCCTCACCTATAACAACTTCTCCATTAATGGAAAGTTGATTGATTTCATTTCTCATTGAATCTGTTGCAGCTTTATCTGCTTCGTTTTTTTGATTTTTTCCAATAAAATCATAACAAGAAATAGCTGCTTTTGAAGTTACTTTTATTATATCGTTTATTAATTCTTTGTTTAAAGCCACTAAATTTTTTCTTTAGATATATTTTCTGTATTTAATTTTAACTTATTCTCAAATTCGTTTAATCTTTTCCAGACCGAAATCAGTTCAACAATTATAGGCCAACTTCTTACTAAATATTGAAGTGAAGTCTCTACTCTTCCAAAAGCTCTTATGATTTGCTGAACAAAACCTAGAGTAATAGCGCCTGTTACGATTGTTGGTGCTAATGCTAGATAAGGAACAATCACCATTCCTTGCAAATAACTCCATTTAACAGCGTTAAAATAAAGATAATGAAAATACATTTTATAATGAATTTTTCTTACACCACCATATAAACTATCGATTCTCACTGGTTGCGCATTTTCTTTAAAGTCTTCACCAAGAACTAATTCTTTTCTGTATGCAGCCTCCTCTTTTTGAATATCATATTCAATACCAGGTAATTTAATCCCTACTGCAGCAAGTATAAAAGTTCCACCTAATGCAGAGATAATAGCTACCCAAACTAAGGCATGATTAACTTCACCTATCCACGGCAGTACAGTAATACTTTTAGATAATCCCCACAAAATCGGGGTAAATGCAATCAATGTCATCACACTTCTTAAAAGTTCTGCACCTAAGCTTTCCATTATTCTAGCAAACTTGAGGGTATCCTCTTGAACTCTTTGAGATGCACCTTCTATTGATGAAGCAAAAGCCCATTTATCATGATAAAAATTAGCCATTGCTGTTCGCCATCTGAAAGTCCAGTGACTGGTGAAATAATCACTAAAGATAACAACTAAAATATAAACTGCAGCAATTTTTGCAAATGTGAAAAGATATGCAATAAATTCTTTCTCGGTAACTGCACCTGGCTCAGCTAATGCTTTTTGCAGTGTATCATAAAACTCACCAAACCATTCATTAATTCTGACATCCAATTGTACCTGATACCAAGTAGCAGCAAGAATTAGTATTGTTCCACCAATACTCCATAAATGCCATCTTTTATCTGTAAAAAATTTAAACATAAATTTAATTTAAAAAATTATCTGCATAGGATTTTTTCACTACTTTTCTTTGTTTTGGTTCTATTATTTCAAAATCAATTTTATTTTTTTTTGCATATGTAATTGCTAGGTCTTTAGTGGTAAATTCTAATCTTAATTCGGTAAAAGTGTCAGACGAACTTTCCCAACCCATCAATGGATTTTTTGTAGGATCCTTAGTTTTAAATTCTAAAATCCACTTGTCAATTTTACCTAGACCAGATTGCATGGCTGTTTTATTTGGTTTATAAATTTTTGCTTTTTTCATAAATGCTGGTCGGAGTGGCAGGATTCGAACCTGCGACCCTCTGGTCCCAAACCAGATGCGCTACCAGGCTGCGCTACACTCCGAATGAAGTACTAATACAGTAGTTATTTATTTTTTCAATGTATAAAGATGTGTAAAACAAGGGATTTTTAATCAGAATCTGTTATATAAACCTTATGATAATTGCATGTCCTTCATGTAGAAAAAATTTCGATGTGGATGAAAACTTGATTCCAGATAAAGGTAGACTGTTGAAATGTGGCTCTTGTAATCAAACATGGTTTTTTAACAAAAATGAAAATGTGGAAATTAAGTTACCAACAAATGAAGTTTTTGAAGACGAAAAACCAAATATCAAAGAAAAAAAAATTAGAAAACCTGCATCAAATTTTTCAAGAAATATCAATAAAGGATCAGAATTAGTAAAATATCAGCCGAAATATAATTTTACATTTGGAAAATTTTTGAGCTATTTAATTGTCTCCATACTAACTTTTGTTGCGATTATTATTGTGTTAGACACATTTAAGAGTCCAATAAGTAATATTTTCCCTAATTTAGAACTTGTATTATATAATTTATTTGAGACCTTGAGAGATTTAATACTTTTTGCTAAAGATCTTAAATAAATGATTAATTATTTATCGAAACCCTTCATTTGGTTTTTTAAACTTGAAGCTGCAAGTGGTTTGGTTTTATTATTCGCAGCGATTATTGCATTAATAATAAGCAATTCAGGTTTTTCAGAATTATATTTTTCAACTTTAGATCAATATTTATTTATTGGTATAAATGACTTTGGATTAAAACTATCTGTTCTTCATTGGATAAATGATGCTTTAATGGCGATATTTTTTTTCTTCGTCACTTTGGAAATAAAGAGAGAATTTTTACAAGGTGAACTTTCTAATATAAAACAAGCGCTGCTCCCAATTATTGCAGCAGTTGGTGGTATGTTAGTCCCGGCATTATTTTATGTATTTATCAATTTTGGAGATAGCGAAACAATGAATGGATGGGCAATACCCTCAGCTACAGATATAGCCTTCTCTCTTGGAGTATTATCCTTATTGGGAAAAAGAGTACCTTTATCATTAAAGGTTTTTTTAACTGCTCTTGCAATAATTGATGATTTAGGTGCTATTGTAATTATAGCTCTTTTTTATTCAGGAGATTTAAGTATCAAATATTTAAGTCTAATGTTGTTAGCATTTTTAATATTACTAGTTATAAATAAATTTAATATTAAAAAATTCTTACCATATTTGATTATTGGAATTTTCCTTTGGGATTTTACTCATAATTCTGGAATACATGCAACAATCGCGGGTGTTCTGTTGGCAATGACAATACCTCATCGAAAAAAAGAAAAAGATTTTTCGTTATTAATCAAAATCGAACATGCAATAAGCCCTTATGTTGCTTTTGGTATCATGCCTTTATTTGCTTTTGCAAATGCCGGAGTTTCATTAGAGGGTTTATCTATTAGTTCTTTATTAGATAAAGTACCTTTGGGAATAGTTTTGGGATTATTTTTAGGTAAGCAACTAGGTGTATTTGTCTTTTCGTATGTTGCTATAAAAACAAAAATAGCTCAGATGCCAAATAACACAAGTTGGTATAATTTTTATGGTGTTGGGGTGTTAACCGGTATTGGCTTCACAATGAGTCTTTTTGTAGGAAATTTAGCTTTTGTTGAAAACATGCAGTATATGGATGGCGTAAAAATAGGTGTATTAACCGGGTCACTATTATCCACTTTATTTGGCTACTTTTTGATATTACTTACCCCAAATAAGTAATTTATAAATGAAAAAATTAGTATTTATAGTTTTGGTAATTATTATGTTTTTTTTTAAAAATTTTGTATCAGCTAATTACAATAAAATTTTTTATGATTTACAAATTAATAGTATAACAGGAGAACTAATAAATTTTAGTGCATACAAGAATAAAGCTGTTTTAGTAGTTAATACAGCAAGTTATTGTGGTTTTACAAAACAATATGAAGACCTACAAAAATTATGGGAAAAATATGAGTCAAAAGGATTAATCGTACTTGGAATCCCCTCAAATTCATTTAATCAAGAAAAAAAATCAGATAAAGATGTTAAAGAATTTTGCGAGGTAAACTTTAACATTAGTTTTCCACTTACTGCCATCACAGATGTAAAAGGTGAAAATGCACATGAGATTTTTAAATGGGCTAAAGAAAACCACGGAAAATCTGCAGTGCCAAAATGGAATTTTTATAAAATTTTAATCAATAAAGAGGGAAAAGTTGAAGATACATTTTCATCATTAACTAAACCTATGTCACAAAAAATAATACAAAAAATAGAGAAAGCTCTAGAGGTTTATTGAGAGACCGTCATAAGCAGGTATTACATTTTTTGGCAATTTATTTTTAAGAATATTATAATCTAAATCAGTATGTAGATTTGTTAAGATTGACTTTTTTGGTTTTATTATATCAATTAAATTTAAAACTGACTCTAGGTTAAAATGAGAAGGATGGAAATCATATCTTAAACAATCAATAATTAGATATTTTAATTTTTTGAAGTGTCTATAATCTTTAGTATAAATTTTATTAACATCACTAATATAAGCTAACTTTTTATTAATTATAAAACAGTTTGATTTTACATTACCATGTTTAACCTTGATAGATTTTACATAAATTTTGCTTTTTTGATTTAAAATTATATGGTTTTTTTTCAACCTATTTAATTTTAATGTTGCTGGGTATTCTTTAGAATAACTATTAAAACAATAAGAAAAGCTTTGTTTTAAATAGTTAGATGTATCTAAATCTGCATAAACATTTATTTGTTTTCTATTCTTAATGTAAAAAATTCTAAGATCATTTATTCCATGTGTTTGATCGCTATGAATGTGTGAATAAAATACTTTGTCAATTTTTGTTATTTTATGACGTAATAATTGTTGCCTCAAGTCTGGTGATGTATCTATTAAAATATTTTCATTTTTGGTTTTAAATAATGCTGAACATCTAGTTCTATAATTTTTTTTATTATTTGGATTACAATTACCAAAAAAACCATCAGCTCTCGGGACACCCATTGAACTTCCACAGCCAAGAATTATAAATTTCATAAAATATTATTAGAAAAACAATCTATTAAAATTATCTGTAGTTTTATTTATGAGTTCTAATTTAGAAATTTTTTTTATCTCTGAAAGTTTTTTAGCTGTATAATCAATAAAAGAGGGTTCATTTTTTTTTCCTCTATTTGGAACAGGTGCTAAATATGGACTATCTGTCTCTATCAAAATTCTATTGATTGGAAGAGTACTAAAGGTTTCTTGAAGCTCAATTGAATTTTTAAAAGTAATAATTCCGCTAGCAGAAAAATAGGAATCTAATGTAAGGAGTTTTTCTGAAAATTTTTTTGATCCAGTGAAACAATGCATTAAAATTTTTAAGTTATCTTCTTTATATTCATTAAGTATTTTAAAGGTATCATCCTCCGCATTCCTTGAATGCACAATAATAGGAACGTTACATTCTATAGCTGCTTCAATATGGGTTTTAAAACTAGTTATTTGTTTTTCTTTATCACTGTTATTATAATAGAAATCTAAACCTGTTTCTCCTATACCAATTATTTTTGGATTTTCTTTAAGACTTTTAATTATTTCATTCTTAGTTATTGTATTTGTTTCACATTCGTGTGGATGGATACCTACTGTGCCATATATGATTTCATCTTTATTAACTATATCTTTAATTTTAGAAAAACTATCAAAAGATGTTGATATAGTTAAAAGTTTTTTTATTCCGATGTCTTTAGATCTTTTAAGTATGTTAGAAAGATCACTAAGTAGAGGCTCGTGATCAAGATGGCAATGTGAGTCAATCATTGTTTTTTTCTATTTTTTTAATCAATATATCTATCTTATTTATCATATTACCCTTAATAATAAATTCATTATTAGAAATAGTCTTAAATTTAATATCCTTCTCTGATAAGTTAAAAATTTTTAATGCTTTCAATGATGTTTCTGGGATTATTGGATAAAGTAGAAAGGTAATTTTTCTGACAATTTCCAAAGTTGTATATATAATTGTATTTAATCTAATCAAATCGTTTTTTTTTTTCCATGGCTCTTGATCATTAAAATATTTGTTAGCTTCAAACAATGAATTAACAATAAAATCTATATAAAAATTTATATTTTGCTTATTAATTTGAGATCTAATATTATCTAGGTTTTCTTGATATCTATTTAATATTTTTAAATCATCTGGCTGAAAATCAATATTTGTTGGAATTTTTCCATCACAATTTTTTATTACAAAAGCAACAACTCTTTGACATAAGTTTCCGTAATTATTTGCTAAATCACTGTTTATACAATCTTCAAGTCTGTCTTGAGAAATGTTACCATCATTTCCAAATGAAACTTCTTTAATTAAATAGTATCTTAGAGGATCCAGGCCATATTCTTCAATAATTTTTAAGGGGTCCAATATGTTTCCTTTGGATTTGGACATTTTTTCGTCTCCAGATAATATCCAACCATGACCATAAACTTTTTTTGGCGGTTTAATATTAGCAGCCAAAAGAAAAGCAGGCCAATAAACTGCATGGAATCTCAAGATATCCTTACCAATTAAATGAATTGAGGCCGGCCAAAATTGTTTAAAAAGCTGATTATTTGTATCTGGATAATTTAATGCACTTAAATAATTTGTTAATGCGTCGAGCCATACATAAATAATGTGTTTATCATTACTAGGAACTGGAATTCCCCATGTAAAAGTTTTTCGACTTACAGAAAGATCTTTAAGACCACTTTTTACAAAACTAATTACCTCGTTTTTTCTAGAATCAGGTAATATAAAATCTGGATTATTTTCATAAAATTCTAATAAAGGTTTTTGCCATTTTGAAAGTCGAAAAAAATAAGACTCCTCCTCTATCCATTCAACAGCAGATTTTGATGATTTTGCAATTTTTTTTCCATCAATTTTATCTATTTCATCTTCATTGTAAAAAGCCTCATCTGAAACCGAATACCATCCAGAATAATTTGATAAATAAATGTCATCATTTTTTTCAAGAAGAGACCAGAGATGCTGAACTGTTTTTTTATGTCTATCCTCGGTAGTTCTTATAAAATCTGTATTAGATAAATTCAATGTTTTTGAGAGATCTCTAAATGTTTGACTAATTTGATCACAGAATTCCTTAGGCTTCTGCCCCGCTTTTTCAGCTGATCTTTGTATCTTTAAACCATGCTCATCTGTACCAGTTAAAAAATGAACATTATATTCATCAATTGATTTAAATCTTGCAAAAAAGTCAGCAATAATACTTGAATATGCATGACCCATATGAGGTCTTCCAGATGGGTAATAAATTGGGGTAGTAATATAAAAATTTTTATCCATTTAAAATTTTATATTCAAATTCCATAAACAAAGATTCTTCATCTAAATTAAATTTTTTAGTGTCGTTTATTCTTTTTAAAAAGTAATCATAATATTCAAAAGTAGTTGATTTTTCCAATTTTACTTTTGTTCGAAAATAAAACTCAAAATATTCAAATATGATATCTTTAATTAAGGAGTTCTTTTTATACAAATTATCCTTAATAACAAGTTTTAGGAAACTTTTTAAATCATGATCTTTAAGATTAAGTTTCTGTGCTTTGAAAAATTCAATCAACTTATATATTTGTCCTGGTGTAAAATAGTAGTTTATCAAATCTTTATTGATAAATTTCATTATATCATCATCCAAAATCTTGTTGACAACCGAGATAGATGTTTTGTGATCTAAAAATATTTTATAATTGATACATCTGGAATTTAAGGTAGGCAAAATAAACTTATCATTATTTATCAAGATAAAATATGTGTTTTTTGGTGGTTCCTCTAAAATTTTTAAAAGTGCATTAATTGAGGAGATATTTAACGTTTCAATATTATCAATAATTATAAATCTTTCTCTGTTATTAAAGGAAGATTTACTTAAATTAGTAATTAATTCTCTAATTTGATTGATATCTATGCTTTTTTTTTCATTTAAGGTATCAACTAACAATAAATTAGGATTTGATCCATTTATTGTGAGTTTATAAGATCTATTTTCGGGATTAATCTTAAATTCTTTGATAATGTAAGGATGGTCTTCACCTAATGACAATACATAATTTACTAAATGAAATGCTAGAGTTGATTTACCTAAACCTTTATCACCACTCAGTAAAATTTTTGTAGGTAGTTT
>CABYNK010000029.1 GCA_902520355.1 uncultured Pelagibacteraceae bacterium | reverse complement strand
AGTTACGCCTAGTAATACTTGATTAAATTCCTCTTTATTTGCACCATTAACCAATCTTTTTATGGCTTCTGGTTGATCACCCGCTGGTTTAAAATCTGATTTAATTTTAAATTTTTTACCACCCTCAAGTTTTCCACTGATTTTTGGATTTTTACTCTGAATATCTGTAATTAAATCTTGATATGTATTTTCCATATATTAAAGAACGTAGTAGAATTAATTTATATTTCAATGAGCATAATATCAGACAGTTTAAAAAGAATTAAGCCATCCCCAACTATTGCAGTTACCCAGAAAGCCAGAGAATTGAGAGCAGCTGGTAAAGATGTAATAGCTTTGGGAGCCGGAGAGCCAGATTTTGATACCCCAGGAAATATAAAAAAAGCTGCGATTAAAGCTATTAAAAGAGGAGATACAAAATACACTGCTGTTGATGGTACACTAGAACTTAAAAAAGCTATTATCAAAAAATTTAAAAGAGAAAATAAATTAAACTACTCTTTAGATCAGATAACTGTTGGCGCAGGAGGAAAGCAAGTTCTTTATAATGCTTTTATGGCAACTCTTAATAAAGGTGATGAAGTAATTGTACCAGCACCTTTTTGGGTATCATACCCAGATATGGTTTTGTTAGCTGGAGGGAAACCAAAAATAGTAAAATGCACTGAACAAGATGGTTTTAAACTTACTCCGAAAAAATTAAAAAAAGCAATATCTAAAAAGACTAAATGGATTATTTTGAATTCTCCTTCAAATCCAACGGGAGCAGGGTATTCAAAAAAGGAAATTAATGATTTAGCTCAAATTTTAATCAGAAACAAAAAAATTTTTATTCTAAGTGACGATATTTATGAACATGTAAGGTATGATAATTTTAGTTTTTTTACTATTGCTCAAATTTCAAAATTAAAAGATAGGACACTTACAATGAATGGAGTAAGTAAATCATATGCTATGACTGGCTGGAGAATAGGTTATGCTGCTGGTCCTAAGGAAATAATTAAAGCTATCCGAAAAATTCAATCACAGTCTACTTCGAATCCGTCCTCAATTAGTCAAGCAGCTGCTGTCGAGGCATTAAATGGAAAACAAGGATTTATAAAAACTAGAGCCAAAGAATTTAAAGACAGAAGAAATTTTGTTGTAAAAAGCCTCAATAATATAAAAGGTATAAGCTGTTTAACTCCAAATGGAGCTTTTTACGTATTTCCAAGTTGTAAAGGATTATTAAATCAAAAAACAAAATTAAAAACTGACACTAATTTTGTTCAAAGATTATTAGAAAAAGAAAATGTTGCTGTTGTTCAAGGTTCTGCTTTTGGTTTAGATGGCTATTTTAGAATTTCTTATGCTACCTCTATGAAAAATTTAAAAAAAGCAATGTCGAGAATTAAATCTTTTTGTGAAACCCTAAATAAATAATTATTTTTGATTTAAAATTTTTTTTGCTGGAATTGTTTTTTTAATCCAATTATTTGGAATAGAATTTGCACCTTTTAAAGCCGCAAAGTATGCTCCTGTAAAATTTGCTCTAGAACAATTGCACCCACCACCTTTTATTGTTTTTAAAATTGCATCTTTATAATTTTTTGAATTAATAATTGTATATATTGAGCTATTAAAAGTCCCTGGATAGCTACAAGCCATACCCAGTTTCTTTATAGTAGTTGGATCAAAATTTGCTTTAAATTTTTTTATTTTTTTAATGTCATTAACAATTTCTTTGAAAAAAGAATTTCTGTTGAATTTTTTAATAAATTCTTTGATTGGGTCTTTGGCTCCCTTTAATGCGAAATCTATTAAATAAAATTTTGCCATAGCATATTTAAAACTTATTTTCGAAATCGTTACAATTTTGAAAATTTTTTCTAAACTCTTAAAATCAAAGCCATAAAGAAAATATGGAAGAGCAGCACAAAAACCATCTGACTCATTGACTTTTACACCACCAGAAATCCTCTTTTTTAATTTAACATTTTTGACTGTCTCAATAATATTTTGATGTATCCATGGTCCTTTAATCATACCACGCCAATCTTTGACTTTTTTATATTTAGATCTCAGTTTTAAATTTTTCCAATATTTACTTCCAGGCCCAAAGTTTTTAAGGATATTTTTTTTGAAACGTTTCTCTATATTTAAGTGTCCCTCCAGCAGTGTATTAAACATTACCTGGCCAATTTCATTGTAACCAGAGACTTTTCCAGTTTTTATATTATAGAAAGGGCTCCTATTTTTTTTTAAGAATGAAAAGTCTTTTTTTCCCTTAATATAAATACTTAATTTTTTTTGATTATATACCCAATGTAATGGCCTAGCTGCTGCATCTGCAACTGTAGCACCCAAGAAAACATGGAGATTATTTTTCACTTTAATGAGATAAAAACTTTTCAGCCTCTAGTGCTGCCATACATCCCATACCAGCAGCAGTTACCGCTTGCCTAAATGTTTTATCTTTAACATCTCCAGCCGCATAAACACCTGGCACATTAGTTTCTGTTGAGTCTGGTTTTGTTATTAAATAACCCTCATTATCCATACTAAGTTGATCTTTAAATAATTTAGTTGCAGGGTCATGACCAATAGCAATGAAAACACCGTCTAATTTTATTTCATCAATTTTATTTGTTTTAACATTTTTGACTTTTATTCCTTTAACATTCTTTGGATCTTTATCTCCAATTACATCTTCGACAACCGTATCCCAAATAATTTCAATTTTTTTATTTTCCATAAGTTTTTTTTGAAGCATTTTTTCAGCTCTCAAACTATCTCTTCTGTGAATTAATTTAACTTTTGAAGCAAATTTTGTAAGAAACATCGCCTCTTCAACAGCAGCATTACCTCCACCAACAACAGCAACTTCTTTATCTTTAAAGAAAAAACCATCACATGTTGCACACGCCGATACACCAAAACCCCTGAACTCTTGTTCAGATTTAATATTTAACCATCTAGCTTGGGCACCTGTGGAAATTATTATGCTATCAGCAGTATATTTTTGACCAGTGTCACCTACAGCCTCAAAAGGTGTTGTCTTTAAATTTACAGAACTTATATGATCTTCAATCATTTCTGTTCCAACTGTTTTTGCTTGCTCTTTCATTTGATCCATAAGCCATGGACCTTGAATTACATCAGCAAATCCAGGAAAGTTTTCAACATCTGTTGTTGTAGTTAGTTGGCCTCCAGGCTCTGACCCATAAACTAAAATTGGATTTAACATTGCTCTTGCCGCATAAACTGCAGCAGTGTATCCAGCAGGACCAGACCCAATTATTAACACTTTTGTGTGTTTAGTTGGATTTTGACTCATATGAAAGCTATATAGTGATAAATGACTAAATTAAAAGGTTTATTATTGACCGAGGGTATGCATGGCATGATTAGCCAAGTTGAGGGGCTTGCTAAAGCTCTCAATCTTGAATTTATACACGAAAAAATTGAACTAAATAATTTTTGGAAAATGATTCCACCAAAATTGACACCTGTAAAAGATTTTGTTTTTAAAAATGATATATCAAAAAAATTTAATGTAGTAATTTCATGTGGAAGAAAAAGTGTAGTTCCATCTATCTTTTTAAAAAAAAAATTTGGAAATAAAATAATGAATATTCATATTCAGGATCCAAAAGTATCATTAAATAATTTTGATTTTGTTATTGCACCAGAGCATGATGGTCTTGATGGGATAAATGTTCTAAAAACCAAAGGAGCAATTCATTATCTTACTGAAAATGAGTTAGAGGAAAATATTGATTATCTAAAACCTCGAATTAAAAAAGAAAAAGTAATAGTATTTATTGCCGGTGGTCCCAATAAGTATTATGATTTTAATGATAAAATAATTGATAAAATTTTTGTTAAAACTAAAAAAAATTTTATCAATAAAGGTTATCAGCTAATTTTTATACCCTCAATGAGAACACCACAAAGAATTATTGATAAAGCCCAAAATTTTTTTGATGATGACCAGATTATTATTCAAGATATTGATAAGAAAGCTTATTTGTCATCACTTAAGCTAGCTAATCATATTATTGTAACTTGTGACTCTACATCTATGATATCCGAAGCAGCTATGTCGGGAAGACCAATATATGTGGCTCAAATGCCAGCTATTAAAAAAAATATTCGTTTTAAAAAATTTTTTGAGCTTTTTAAATCCCTAGATATAATTAAAAACTTAGAGGACACAGTAGAAGAATGGAATTATAAAAAACTTAATGAAACTCATAGAATATCAGGATATATAGAGAAGCAATTTAAAGATTATGACTTTTCTTAACTCTATATTGAAAAACTCAAAAAAGTATGAATTCCCATTTAATCATTGGGAATATAATAATGCTTTAAGCGAAGAGGCTATTAAAGAAATAGAGGGTGCAGACATTCCTGATGTAAGTAAACATAATCTTAATTACGATGGCACAAGAGCAATTGATGGTGGTGCTGCTGAATTTAGAGAAGGCATAGCCTCAGGGGGTAAGGCAATAAAATTTAGATGTTTTGTTACAAAAGAAAATGCCTCCCAATTTCCAAATTTAGTAAAATTTATAAATGAACTTCAATCTAAAGAAACATGCGAAACGATCTCCAAAATGATTAATAAAGATTTATCTGGTTCATATGTCAGACTTGAAGTTATATGTGATCGTGAAGGTTTCTGGTTAAAGCCGCATTGCGATATTAAAGAAAAATTAATGTCAGGACTTATTTTTGTTAATAATGTAAATGAGTCAGAAGAATTAGGCACTGATTTTTATAATGAGAAATTAGAAAAAGTTAAAACAGTTCCCTACAAGCACAATTATGGCTATTTATTTACAAGCGGTCCAAATACATGGCACGGTATGGAAAAGAAAAAAATTGTTAAAGAAAGAAGATGTATTCAAGTCAATTATGTTACATTTAAAACTGATTGGGAAGTTGATTAAATATTCTGTAGAGACGTCACCTCTAATTTTTTTGTTTTAAGTGATTTAATACCCTCAATACATGCAAGGGCTGTTGACATATTTGTGCAGTACGGCACTCTATTTTTAAGTGTTGCTCTTCTTAAAGCAATAGCATCGTTTAATCTATGTTCTGTGTTACCGCCACCAGTATTAATGACTAAAGCTATTTTTTTGGAGTCGAGAACATCAACGATATGAGGTGATCCACTACTTACTTTATTAATAATTTTACAACTCATGCCATGTTTTTGTATATATTCAGCAGTTCCTTTTGTGGCACACAAACGGAACTTTAGTTTTAGAAGTTCTTTTGCGAGCCCTAAACCTTCATCTTTATGAGAGTCTTTTAATGATAAAAAAGCTAGTCCATTAGTAGGTAACGAATTAGAAGATGCTATCTGGCTTTTTGCGTATGCCATTCCAAAATTTTTATCAAATCCCATCACTTCTCCGGTTGATTTCATTTCTGGACCTAACAGTAAGTCACTATTAGGAAATTTATTAAATGGAAAAACAGCCTCTTTTACGGCAAACATTCCTTTAGATTTATCTTTTAAATTAAATTTTGAAAGTTTCTCACCAGCCATAACTCTCGAGGCTATCTTTGCTAATGGTATACCCTTAGCTTTTGAAACAAAAGGAACAGTCCGACTAGCTCTTGGATTTACTTCAATAACGAAAATTTCATCTTTCTTTATTGCAAATTGAACATTCATGAAACCTTTTACTTTTAAAGCTAAGGCTAAATTTTTTGTTTGCTTTTCAATTTCTTTTAGTAAAAAAGGTTTTATTGAAACTGGAGGTAAGCTGCAAGCTGAGTCTCCAGAATGAATTCCGGCTTCCTCTATGTGCTGCATTATCCCAGCCACATGCACTTCTTTACCATCGGATATAGCATCAACATCTACCTCCATTGCATGATCTAAAAATTTGTCAATAAGAATTGGATTTTTTTCTGCCGCTTTAAAGGCTTCCTCTACAAAATTTTTTAATTGGCTTTTTTCATAAACAATTTCCATCGCCCTTCCTCCAAGAACATAAGAGGGTCTAACCATTAAAGGTAGTCCAATTTTTTCAGATATCTCAATTGCTTCCTTAAAATTTTTTGCAATTCCACTTTCAGCTTGATTCAAATTTAATTTTTCTAAAAGTTTTCTAAATCTATCTCTGTCCTCTGCAAGATCAATAGATGAGTATTGAGTTCCTAAAATTGGAAGTTTATTTTCATATAAAAATTTGGCTAATTTAATTGGAGTTTGACCACCAAACTGGGTGATAATACCAATTAAATTACCTTTATCTTTCTCTCTCTTAATTATATTGTAAACATACTCTTCTTTCAAAGGTTCAAAGTATAATCTATCACTAGTGTCATAATCTGTTGAGACAGTTTCAGGATTACAATTAACCATTACAGTCTCAAAACCAGCTGCCTTTAGAGCGAAACTTGCCTGACAACAGCAGTAGTCAAATTCTATTCCTTGTCCTATTCTATTAGGTCCTCCTCCCAATATTATAATTTTTTTCTTAACTGAGGGATCAGCCTCACACTCTGAGTTTGTTGAGAAATTTCTTTGATATGTTGAATACATATATGGTGTAAATGATTTAAACTCTGCTGCACAAGTGTCAACTTTTTTGAATACTGGTAAAATTTTAAGTGCAGTCCTTTTTTTTCTCACAATATCTTCAGATAAATTTGAAAGTTCAGAAAGTTTTTTATCAGAAAAACCCATTGATTTTATTTGATTAAAATTACCAAAATTCTTTGGTAATCCATTATTTTTGATCTTAATTTCATTATCTATTATTTCTTTAATTTGATTTAAAAACCATGGGTCAATTTTTGAAAATTTATAAATTTTTTTAAGATTTATTTTTTTTCTTATCGCCTCACCAACAAGTAGGATTTTATTTGGAATATTTTCTTTAAGTTTTCTCTCTATTTGTCTTTGATTTAAATTAAATATTCTGTCCAATCCCGAAAAACCAGTTTCAAGTGAAACCAATGCTTTTTGAAGAGACTCTTTAAAATTTCTTCCAATTGCCATTGCTTCTCCAACTGATTTCATTGATGTACCGAGAACTGCAGGAGAAGTTGAAAATTTCTCAAAAGTAAATCTTGGAATTTTTGTTACTACATAATCAATACTTGGTTCAAATGATGCTGGTGTAACTTTAGTAATTTCATTTTTTAATTCATCTAATGTATAGCCAACCGCAAGTTTAGCAGCAACTTTTGCAATGGGAAATCCAGTTGCTTTTGATGCAAGTGCTGATGATCTTGATACTCTAGGATTCATCTCAATTATAACCATACGTCCATTTTTAGGATTAATTGCAAATTGAACATTTGAACCACCAGTTTCAACTCCGATTTTCCTTAAACATGCAATTGAGGCATTTCGCATTACCTGATACTCTTTATCAGTTAATGTAAGAGCGGGAGCAACTGTAATTGAGTCTCCTGTGTGTATTCCCATTGGATCAACATTTTCTATTGAACAGATGATTATACAATTATCTTTTTTATCCCTTACAACCTCCATTTCAAATTCTTTCCAGCCCACCAAACATTCTTCCACAAGAACTTGGCTTACAGGAGACTCGTGCAAACCATTTTTGATAATTTTTAAGTAATCCTTTTTGTTTTTTGCTATTCCTCCCCCTAAACCTCCAAGTGTAAAAGCTGGCCTAATTATTGCTGGTAAACCAATTTTCTTCAAAACTTTAGATGCTTGATTTATATTGTTTACGATTTCAGATTTTGGAAGATCTAAACCAATATCAATCATATTTTTTCTAAATTTCTTTCTATCTTCTGCATTTGAAATGGCTTTTGAATTCGCACCAATTAATTCAATTTTATATTTTTTTAAGATTCCTTTTTTCTCAGCCTCCATTGCTAGATTAAGAGCGGTCTGGCCACCCATAGTTGGAAGAATTGCATCTGGTTTTTCTTTTTTGAGAATTTTTTCTAAAACTTCTAAAGTAATAGGTTCAATATAAGTTTGATCGGCAACATCTGGATCTGTCATAATTGTTGCTGGATTTGAATTAATTAAAACAACTTTATAGCCTTCATCTTTTAATGCCTTACAAGCTTGAGTTCCTGAATAATCAAATTCACATGCTTGGCCAATGATAATTGGTCCAGCTCCCACAACTAATATTTTTTTAAGATCTTTTCTTTTCGGCATTTTTTTTCATGTTGTTAATAAATTCTTGAAATAAATAAACACTATCTTGTGGCCCTGGGTTTGACTCAGGGTGATATTGGACTGAGAATACAGGTTTATTCTTTAATTTTATTCCTTCAATACTATTATCGAACAAAGATTTATGTGTAATCTGAATGTTTTTTGGCAAATTTTCTCTAACGACTTCAAAGCCATGATTTTGACTCGTAATCTCAACATTATCATTAATTAAATTTTTAACGGGATGATTGGCACCTCTGTGTCCCAATTTCATTTTTTTTGTTTTACCCCCCAATGCGAGTGCGAGTATTTGATGACCAAGACAGATACCGAATAAAGGCATTTTCTTCTGAATAAGATTTTGAATTATTTGAATTGCGTATTTTCCTGTTGCAGCTGGGTCCCCAGGTCCATTGGATAAAAAGACGCCATTAGGTTTAAGAGACAAAATTTTGTCTGCAGGTGTTTTGCATGAAACAACTGTGATTTTACACTTAAAATCAGAAAAATATCTTAGAATATTTTTTTTAATTCCATAATCGATTGCAACGACATGAAATGAGTTTTGATTATTTTTTCTATAGCCATATTCTTTTTTCCAAGTTTTAAGTCCTTTCCAAATATAACTTTTTTGTGTAGTAACTTTTTCTGCTAGATCTAAATTTTTTAATCCACTCCATTTAATTGTGGAATTAGTAAGTTTATTGATACGAAATTTACCTTTTTTTGAGTGAGCAATGGTTCCTCTTGGGGCACCTTTGTCTCTAATGAAATTTGTCAAACTTCTTGTATCAAGTCCGGTGATTCCGACAATTTTATTTTTTTTTAACCAAGCATCTAAATGTTGGAAAGATCTATAATTTGATGGAGATGTTATCTCAGAATTAAAAATAACTCCTTTAGTCCATATTTTGTCAGATTCAAAATCCTCTTTATTCGTTCCCACATTTCCAATGTGAGGAAAGGTAAAGTTTATTATTTGACCAGCATAAGATGGATCTGATATTATTTCTTGATATCCTGTTAATGATGTATTAAAGCAAACTTCACCAGTTGCTTCTCCTTGATAACCAATACCAATTCCTCTAAAAATCTTCTTATTTTCGAGAACTAAAATACCTGTATTATTTTGTGAATTTTTTAAGTGAGTTTTTTTTACTTTTTTGATCAATTACAACTCATAAGTTAAAGGTTAATACAATAATTGATTTATTATCGCAACAGAGATGTATTATAAAATTGTAAAAAAACAATTTTTCTTTTGAAGAATTTTTTCTTTAAAGTAGATTAAAAAATTATGTCATTAAAAGTAACAATTGAGACAGAATATAAAAATGCCCTAAAATCTAAAGATAAAGTAAAAATCTCAACTTATAGGTTAATTTTATCATCAATTAAGGATCTTGATATTATAAATAGGTCTGGCCCAAACAAAAAAGAAACAGATGATGAAGATATAAAAAAATTATTAAAAAAGATGATGAAGCAAAGAGCCGAATCAATAGATATTTACAAAAAAAATAACCGCTCTGACCTGTTAGAAATAGAGCAAAACGAATTTAATATTTTATCAAGTTTTCTTCCTAAACAACTAAGCGATGAAGATACCAAAAAAATATGTGAGGAAATTATTTCTAAATTAGGCGCAAATTCTATTAAAGACATGGGAAAGGTGATGGGCGAATTAAAAAAACAGAATGCTGATGAAATTGATTTTTCTAAAGCTGGAGCCTTATTAAAAGAATTATTAAACAAATAATGAAATATCCAAAAGAATATCTGGAAGAAATCAAAACTCGTCTGAAAGTTTCTAGTGTTGTTTCAAAAGTTGTAGCTTTAAAAAAAAGAGGAAAAGAGTTTGTTGGGCTATCACCCTTTAAAAATGAAAAAACGCCATCCTTCACAGTTAACGATGAAAAAGAATTTTATCATTGTTTCTCGACCTCAGAACATGGAAATATTTTTGATTTTGTTATGAAGACGCAAAATTTAAGATTTGGAGAAGCAGTTAAATATCTTGCAAACATTGCAGGAATGCAACCATACATGTTTACCAAACAAGATGAAGAGAGAGAAGAAAAATGGAAAGAAT
>CABYNK010000028.1 GCA_902520355.1 uncultured Pelagibacteraceae bacterium | reverse complement strand
GTGAGTTTAATAAAAATTTACGTGAACTTGAAAAAATTACAAAATGTAGTTTATATTCAAGAGGGAATTCTATTTTGATAAAATCAAATCCCGAAACAAATGAAAAAGTAAAAAATGCAATCCAATTTCTTGCTAACCAATTTATTAATAATGGAAATATTGAGAGTAAAGATATACTTTCTTCCATAGACAAATTTATGATTAATGAAAAAATTAAAAATAATAATGTAACTGATATAATTAAGACTCCAAAAAAATCTATAATTCCTAGATCTGAGAAACAAAAAAATTATGTAAGAGCTTTAAGACAAAGTGATATTGTAATTTCCGCTGGACCAGCAGGAACAGGTAAAACTTTTCTGGCTGTTGCAGTCGGCCTTACTATGCTTTTAGAGAAAAAGATTGAAAGAATAATTTTATCAAGACCCGCAGTTGAAGCTGGAGAGCGATTAGGATTTTTGCCTGGTGATATGAAGGAGAAAGTTGATCCTTATTTAAGACCATTATATGACTCTTTATACGATCTTTTTGATTTTGAAAAAATTCAAAGAATGATTGAAATTGGAGATATTGAAATTGCTCCATTAGCTTTTATGAGAGGTCGAACTCTTAAAAATTCTTTTGCAATTTTAGATGAAGCACAAAATGCAACGGATACTCAGATCAAAATGTTTCTCACTCGTATTGGCGAAAATTCCAAAATTGTGGTTAATGGAGATCCAACCCAAATTGATCTATCTAACAAAAGCATGTCAGGATTAGTTCGATCAAAAGAATTACTTGGGCATTTAAAAGAGATATCAATAGTTGACTTTGATCACTCAGATGTTGTTAGACATCCACTTGTATCAAAAATAGTAAAAGCATACTCAAAAAATGATTAAAGTTTATGTCTTCTCGGAAGAGAAGGCTTGGTCAAAAAGACTTAAAAATATAAATCTTTTTTTTAAAAAAATATGCAAGGCTTTCCCAAAAAAATATCAATTTTTAAACAAAAAAGTATCTTTAAGTTTATTACTTTCAAATAATAAAAATATTAAAAGATTAAACAAAAGTTTTAGAAATAAAAACAAAACTACAGATATTTTATCTTTTCCATCAAGTGAAAAGATCAAAATTTCAAAAAGTGCATATTTGGGAGATATTATAATTAGTTATAATTATTTAGATAAACCCAAATCTCAAGATTTACTGTCATTTAAAGAAAAAACTATCAAAATATTTATTCATGGTTTTCTTCATCTCTTGGGCTTTAATCATATAAAAAATAAAGATTATTTTAGAATGTTGAAAGAAGAAAACCTTTTATATAAACATGTAAAATCTAAAATAAATTAATTTGAAAAAAAAAATTTATATAGAATCAATTATTTTAATTTTACTAGGTTTTTTTTCATCATTAAGCTTACCTCCATTTAATTATATTTTAATTAATTTTTTAACTTTTAGTTTTTTTTATATTCTTTTAATAAAAATTTTTGAGACTAGTAAAAACAAAAAGCTATTTTTTCTTTATGGCTGGTTATTTGGATTTGGATATTTTACAAGTAATCTTTATTGGATTTCGATTTCATTAACTTTTGATGAAAGTTTTAAGTTTCTGATTCCTTTGACTTTAGTTTTGGTTCCAGCCTTTTTAGCTTTATTTTATGGTTTAGTATCATTTTTATTTATAATCTTAAAACCAAAAAAAAATTTAAGTTCTTTTTTTCTATTTTCCCTAATTTTTGGAACCATTGAATTTATAAGAGGAACAATTTTAACTGGATTTCCATGGAATTTGATTGCCTATAGTTTTTCCAACAAAATCGAAATTTTACATATCACATCAATTATTGGTACTTATAGTTTTAATCTTTTTTGCATTTCTCTTTTTGCTAGCCCTTCATTTTTCATTTTAAGAGACAATAAAAAAGAAATTATTGTTTGTGTTTTATTTTTCATAATAACATTATCTTTTTATATTTTTGGCTCTCAAAAATTAGAAAAATTTAACAATACTGAGGCTAATAAGCTTAATTATAAAATACGAGTTGTAAGTTCAAATGTTAGTATTGATAGATTTTATAAAGATACTGATCCTTCCTCAGTAATTGACGATCTTATTAAAATTAGTTCACCTCAAAAAAATGAAAAAACAATTTTTATTTGGCCCGAGGGTATTTTACCGGACATTTCTACAAATCAACTAAAAGAATATAAATTTTTATTTGAGAATAAGTTTGATAAAAATCATATATTATCAATTGGGATTAATGACATAAAAAAAGAGGGGCAAATTGTAAAATATTTTAATTCTTTTACAATTTACGACCATAAACTTGAAATACTGGACTCGTATAAAAAGATTAATCTAGTTCCATTTGGTGAATTTTTGCCCTTTGAAAAAATATTAAGCCTCACGGGATTAAAGACAATAACCAATAATTATCAATCGTATTCAAGAGGAAAAAAAAGAAATATTATAAAAGTGAATAAACCTGATTTGTCTGTGAGAATCTTACCTTTGATTTGTTACGAAATAATTTACACAGGCAATATTTTCAAAAGTAGAGATTTTGATTTTATTGTAAATGTTTCCGAGGATGGTTGGTTTGGTGAATCTATAGGTCCTTATCAGCATTTTGTGCACAGTATTTATAGAGCTATTGAAAGTGGCAAATATGTTTTAAGATCTGCTAATAATGGAATAGCTGCAATCATAAATCCATTGGGAGTTATTGAAAAACAAGTTGATTTAAATCAATCTGGTTTCGTTGATTTATTTGAGACCAAAAAAATAGAGCCAACAATTTTTTCAAAATATGGAAATAAAATTTTTGTATTAATAATTTTATTGTATATTTCTCTAATATTTTCATTTAATAAAATTAAAAATGAGTAATTTAAAAAATTATCTTTTTACTAGCGAGTCTGTTTCTGAAGGACACCCAGACAAAGTATCTGATAGAATTTCAGATATGGTTGTTGATACCTATATTTCTGAAGACCCATATTCTCGAGTAGCTTGTGAAACATTAACTACTACTAATAAAGTTGTTTTAGCGGGGAGGTTAGAGGACCCGAGGTAAAAAAAGATGAACTAATTGAAAAAGTTAGAGGTTGTATAAAGGATATTGGCTACGATCAAAAGGGTTTTACTTGGAGAGAAGCTACTAAAATTGAAAGTCATTTACATTCTCAATCTGCTGATATTGCTATAGGAGTTGACTCAGACGGAAACAAAGATGAGGGAGCTGGAGATCAAGGAATTATGTTTGGTTATGCATGTAATGAAACTGAAGAACTAATGCCAGCACCGATACATTATTCACACAAAATTTTAAGATTAATGGCTGATGATAGAAAATCAGGAAAACTTAAAAATATTGAACCAGATTCTAAGAGCCAAGTGACAATTGAATACGTCGAGGGTAAACCCGCAAAAGTAAAATCGGTTGTTATTTCTTCTCAACATTCAGCTGATATAAATCAAGCACAAGTCAGAGATTTGTTAAGACCTTATTTATTAAAATCTATACCTGAAAATTTTCTTAAAGAATTTAATGAAGATGAACTTTATGTTAATCCAACGGGTAATTTTGTTATTGGCGGTCCCGATGGTGATTGTGGGTTAACGGGCAGAAAAATTATAGTTGATACATATGGTGGAGCGGCACCTCATGGTGGTGGGGCATTTTCCGGAAAAGATCCAACAAAAGTTGATAGATCAGCAGCTTATGCAGCAAGATATATAGCGAAAAATATTGTTGGCTCTAAAATTGCAGAAAAATGTTTAATTCAATTGGCTTATGCAATTGGTGTGTCTAAACCTTTATCTATTTATGTAAATTTATTTGATAATGATTTAGATAAAAATAAATTTGTTGTAAAAAAGATAGAGGAAAATTTTGATTTAAGCCCAAGAGGAATTAGAGAGATGTTGCACCTAAATAAACCCATATATGAAAAAACCTCTGCCTACGGTCATTTTGGTAGAATGCCAGAAACCAATGGTTCATTTTCATGGGAAAAAACTGATAAAACAAGCATTTTTTCCTAATAGTTTCTGTTGAATTAAAAAAAAACTTTACTATATTCTTGCTACATTATTGATCTTTACAAAATGGGCTTAAGCCCATTTTTTTTTGGAGCAAACAAAAAGTATGTTAAACAAAAGAGCTGATAAACTTGAATTATTAAGAATCGCGGAGGCTGTTGCATTAGAAAAGTCCATCGATAAAGAACTTATCATTAGTTCGATGGAGATAGGAATCGCCAAAGCTGCAAAATCTAAATTTGGTCAAGAAAATGAGATAAAAGTTTTGATTAATAGAGACAATGGCAACATAGAAATTTTTAGAAAATTAATTGTTTCAGATAATCCAGAAAACTCTAATACAGAAATCAAAATTGAGGATGCTATAAACCTAAATATAAGCAACAAAGGTAAATCAGTTGGAGATGAAATATTACAACCTTTGCCCTCATTCGACTTTGGTCGTATAGCAGCCCAAATAGCTAAGCAAGTAATTAGCTCTAATGTAAGAGACGCTGAGCGTGATAGACAATTTAATGAATTTATAGATAAAAAAGATAGTATTTTAAGTGGTATAGTAAAAAGATTAGAATTTGGGAATGTTATAGTCGATTTAGGAAGAACAGAGGCTATTATTCAAAAGAATGAGCTTATACCTAGAGAAATCATCAAAGCAGGAGATAGAATAAAAGCATATTGTTTTGATGTGAGAAGAGAACAACGTGGTCAACAAATATTTTTGTCTAGAGCACATTCAAAATTTATGGAAAAATTGTTTATACAAGAAGTTCCCGAAATTTATGACGGTCTTATAGAGATTAAATCCTCTTCAAGAGATCCAGGCAGCAGAGCAAAAATCTGTGTGAAAGCAGTTGATACTTCACTAGATCCTGTTGGAGCATGTGTAGGTATGAGAGGATCAAGAGTCCAAGCTGTGGTGAATGAACTTCAAGGTGAAAAAATAGATATTGTTAATTGGTCGGAAGATCCAGCAATTTTAGTCTCAAATGCACTATCTCCAGCTGATGTACTCAGAGTTAATGTTGACTCAGAAAGAAAGAAATTAGACGTTATTTTGACAGAGGAAAATTTAAGTAAAGCAATTGGAAGAAGAGGTCAAAATGTTCGATTAGCAACAAAGCTTTTGAATTATGAAATTAATATAATGACTGACCAAGAGGACTCAGAGAAAAGACAAATTGAGTTTAAGGAAAAAACTGAAAATTTTGTTAAAAATCTTGAATTAGATGAAACTCTGGGTCAATTGTTAGTAGCTGAGGGTTTTTCGACAATAGACGATATTAAAGATAGTTCAGCTGAAAACTTATTAAAGATTGAGGGTATCGAAGAGGACACCGCAAAGGCATTGATTGAAAGAGCAAAAGAATTTTATGAGAGAGATCAAGAGGATATTTCAAAAAGAATCAAAGAACTTGGTCTTGAGGAATCTTTAATAAACTTGAAGGGTTTAACTCCAGGAATGTTGGTTACGTTAGGTGAAAAAAAAATATTAACGTTAGAAGATTTTGCTGACTTAGCCTCAGATGAATTAACAGGTGGATATGATGTTATCAGAGGTTCAAAAATAAAAATAGAGGGCTATCTTGAAGATTTTGCACTATCAAAAGAAGAAGCAGATAGTTTAATAATGTCAGCAAGAGAAATAGTTTATAAAGATTGAGTGATGATCTATGGAAAACAAAAAATTAAAATTAACAATTTCTGGAAAGCCAAAAAAATCTTTTAAGAATTTTGAAACCTCAAAATCACAAGGAAAACACTCTGTTGTAATAGATAAACCACATAATAAGTTTCCTAAAAAAGGAAGTTCATTTAGACCCAATAAAAGTAAATTTTCAACAAAGGTTCAGGTAAATACAAATGATTTTGAAAAAAGAAAACTTGCAGAGCAGAGAGCTACGAAAAGGCTTAAAGACGACACAGTTTCAAAAGATAAAAAGATTAAATCAGGTACAAAAAAAAGAGAGGTAAAATTAACAGTTTCCAGAGCATTAAGCGACGAGATAGAGGCAAGAGAGCGAAGTTTAGCTTCAGTTAAGAGGGCAAGAGAAAAAGAAAATAAAATTCAGAATAAAGACCAAAATAAAGAGAACCTCAAACCCATAAAAAGAGATATTAATATACCTGAAGCCATAACAGTAAGAGAGCTAGCAAATAGAATGGCAGAACAATCAAGCAATGTGATAAAGCACTTATTTGGAATGGGTGTTACAGTAACGATTAATCAAACACTTGCTGCCGATACTGCAGAATATTTAGTAAAAGAATTTGGACATAATCCGATTAGAGAAGAAAAAGCAGAGGAAATAATTAAAAAAATCAAAGCTTCAAGAGCTGAAAATTTAAAAAATAGACCTCCAATTGTGACTGTCATGGGCCATGTAGATCATGGAAAAACTTCTGTGCTAGATGTTTTGAGAAGTGCGAATGTTGTTTCTGGTGAATTCGGTGGAATTACTCAACATATAGGAGCTTACCAAATAGACAGTCAAGGAAATAAACTAACTTTTATAGATACACCAGGACACGCAGCTTTTACAGAAATGAGGGCAAGAGGATCAAAATTAACTGACTTAGTTGTATTGGTAGTTGCTGCAGATGACGGTGTAAAACCGCAAACTGTAGAATCAATTAAGCATGCTAAAGCAGCTAATGTCCCAATAGTAGTAGCAATAAATAAATGTGATCTACCAGAGGCAGATCCACAAAAAATAAAAAATCAATTATTGGAACATGAATTAATTGCAGAAGATCTATCTGGAGATACACTAATGGTAGAAATATCGACTAAGACAAAAAAAAATTTAGATAAATTAGTTGAGTCAATAATTCTTCAAGCAGAAATATTAGATCTTAAAACTGATTTCCAGTCCAAAGCAACTGGCATTGTTTTAGAATCTAAAATAGATATTGGTAGAGGACCAGTTGCAAATATAATTGTAACAACAGGAATGCTTAAAAAAGGTGATTTTTTTGTAAGTGGTTTAAAATGGGGCAAAGTGAGAGCAATCATAAACGACAAGGGTCAGAATATTGATGAAGCTTCACCCTCGACGCCAGTAGAAATTTTAGGAATTAATGGTGCATCCAAAGCTGGTGATGATTTTATTGTTTTAGAGACTGAGAAAGAAGCTAAAACATTATCTGAAAATAGAGCTCAAGAAAAAAAAGTTGGAGAAAATCCCTTATCTTTTGCAACTCAAGAATCAGCGTTCTCTAACAATTTATCTAAAGAACTTAATCTAATAATCAAATCAGATGTTCATGGATCTTCTGAAGCAATCAAAAACGCAATAAGTCAGATCACACATGATGAAGTTAAACCAAAAATAATTTTAGCTGATATAGGCATGGTTACAGAAACAGATGTCACTCTAGCTAAAGCATCAAATGCCGTTCTTATTGCATTTAATGTTAAGCCAAGCAAAGAAGCAAAAAAACTTGCTGAAAATGAAAAGATAAAAATTTCATCTTATAACATAATTTATGAGGTTTTAGATTACATTAAAAAAAAGATGTCAGGATTATTATCACCAGATCTACAAGAAAAAATTACTGGTACAGCACAAATTTTGGAAATTTTTAAAGTCTCAGGAGCTGGCAAAGTTGCAGGATCAAAAGTGACTGAAGGAGAAATTAATAGTACATCAGACGTTAGAATTATTAGAGATGGCGCTATCATTTACACGGGAAAAGTCTCCACAATATTTAGAGAAAAAAACCAAGTTAAACATGTTAGTGGTGGTCAAGAATGCGGTATTACAGTTAAAGATTATATGGATTTCCAAAAAAATGATACAATAGAGGCTTTTAGTGTTACATCTACAGAGAGGTCAATTTAATGGCAGATCGAATAGGAAAACCAGTATCTCAAAGACAGCTCAGAGTTGGAGAAATGATTAAACAGTCTTTAAGCATGATTTTTATAAGAAATGAGGCTAAAGTGCCAAATTTAGAGACAAATACTATTACAGTTACTGAGGTTAGAATGAGTCCAGATTTAAAAATTGCTAAAGCTTATGTCCTTCCATTAGGTGGAAAAGATGCTGAGGAAACAGTAAATGTTTTAAAAGAATACTCATTTTTAATTAGAAAAATTTTATCACAAAAAGTGGTTATGAAATTTTTACCAAAATTACTTTTTAGAAAAGATGAATCTTTTGAGTATGCGGAAAAAATAGAAAACTTGATAAAACAAACAAATAAATAGGAAAAATAAAGAATGAATAAAAAAGCACAAGAACTAGCAATGCATGATAAAGATACTGGATCCTCAGAAATCCAAATCGCTTTGCTAACAGAGAAAATTGAAACTCTCTCTAAACATATTAAACAATTTAAGAAGGACAAGCATTCTTCTGTCGGATTGTTGAGAGCGGTAAATAGAAGAAAAAAACTGTTAGAATATCTTAAGAGAAATAAGATGGATTCTTACAAAAATGTACTGTCGAAATTGAATTTGAGAAAGTAGTAGTCAAGATAGATAGAACGAAACGAACGAAACGAAATGGAAAAGAGATGTTTAAAGTATACAAGAAGGAAATTGAAGTAGCAGGAAAGAAAATAAGTTTAGAAACAGGTAAAATAGCAAGACAGGCAGATGGAGCAATAATAGCAACATGTGGAGAGACAGTTGTTTTAGCAACAGTGGTGGGAGCAAAAAAAGTAAATCCAGACATGGATTATTTTCCATTATCTGTGAACTATCAAGAAAAGTATTATGCAGCTGGAAAAATTCCAGGTGGATATTTCAAAAGAGAGGCAAGGCCAACTGAAAGTGAAACGTTAATTTCAAGATTAATTGACAGACCTATTAGACCATTATTCCCAGATGAATTTAAAAATGAGGTTCAGTTGTTACCAACTGTAATTTCTTATGATAAAGAAAATGAAGCTGATATTTTATCTATTACAGCGTCTTCAGCAGCATTGACAATCTCAGGCATGCCATTTATGGGGCCAGTAGGAGCTTCTAGAGTTGGATATATTGATGGCAAGTATGTTTTGAACCCATCAAAGACTGATTTAGAAAAATCAAAATTAGATTTAGTCGTGGCAGGTACAAAAGATGCTGTGCTAATGGTTGAGTCTGAAGCAAGTGGTTTAACAGAGGAAGAGATGTTAAATGCAGTTAAATTTGGTCATGAAGGTTTTGTTCCTGTGATTGAAATGATTGAGGAACTTGCAAAAGAATGTAGAAAACCTGAATGGACTGTTGAAAAGAAAGATCTTTCGGAAGTGAAGAAAAAACTTGAAGAAACATTTACTGAAGATCTTAAAAAAGCTTTTGCGACCAGAGATAAACAAGATAGATCAAACCAAATTTCAGAGATCACTGATAAAGCAAAAAAACTTTATGATGAGGATGAAAATTATACTGATCTTGATGTTAACTCTGAACTAAAAAATCTTGAAAAAACGATAGTAAGGACTGACATTCTTAAAAATAAAAATAGAATTGATGGTAGAGGATTATCTGATGTTAGACCTATTTCTTGTGAGGTAGGAATTTTACCAAGAACTCATGGCTCGGCTTTATTCACTAGGGGAGAAACACAGGCAATTGTAACTGCAACTTTAGGAACCTCAGATGATGAACAAAGAATCGAAAGCTTAGATGGACTGAAAAGAGAAAGGTTTATGCTCCACTATAATTTTCCACCGTTCTCAGTTGGCGAAACAGGTAGAATAGGAACTGGTAGAAGAGAAATAGGACATGGTAAATTAGCTTGGAGAGCTATCCACTCTTCATTACCATCAAGTGAGTCATTTCCTTATACATTTAGAGTTGTTTCAGAAATTACAGAATCTAATGGCTCCTCTTCAATGGCCACTGTTTGTGGAACATCACTTGCACTTATGGATGCAGGAGTACCTATCAAAGAACCTGTTGCAGGTATTGCGATGGGATTGATTAAAGAAGGGGATGATTTTAGTGTCTTATCAGATATTTTAGGAGATGAAGATCATCTTGGGGATATGGATTTTAAAGTAGCTGGAACTAAAAATGGAATTACTTCACTCCAAATGGATATTAAAATCACTGGTATTACGTTTGAAATTATGGAACAGGCATTAAGCCAAGCTAAAGATGGAAGAATTCATATTTTAGGTGAAATGAATAAAGCATTATCAGCTTCAAGATCAGATGTTGGAAAACACACTCCAAAAATGGAAAAAATCAATGTTGATAAAAAAGACATTGCTGCCGTAATTGGAAAAGGTGGAGCAACAATAAGAGAGATTGTAGAAAAATCAGGTGCGAAAGTTGATGTTAATGATGAGGGCGTAGTGACAGTTGCTGCACCAGATGAAGAAGCTAGAAATATTGCTATGCAAATGATTAAAGATATTACTGCAAAAGCTGAATTGAATAAAATT
>CABYNK010000027.1 GCA_902520355.1 uncultured Pelagibacteraceae bacterium | reverse complement strand
GGGAAGCAGCATCTAAAATTGATCCAGATTTAAATAAATAATGAACATACACGAGCATCAAGCTAAACAAATTTTGAAAAAATTTGGAGCAACTGTACCAGAGGGTGTATTTAGCTCAACAGTTGAAGAGCTTTTAGAGAAATGTAAATCCCTAAAAACAAAAAAATATGTTTTAAAAGCCCAAATTCATGCGGGTGGAAGAGGAAAAGTTGGAGGTATTAAAATTCTAAATACTCTTGAGGAACTTGAGAAATCTGCCAAAGAGCTTTTAGGAAAAAAATTAATAACTCATCAGACTGGACCAGAAGGAAGAGAAGTTAAAAGATTATATGTCGAAGCTTCGTCAGATATTGAAAAAGAATTTTATCTATCATGTTTAGTAGATAGAGCTACCTCAAAAATTGCATTTATCTCTAGTTACCAAGGTGGAATGGATATTGAGGATGTAGCAAGCAAATCACCAGATAAGATTTTGACAACTAAAATAGATTTAAAAGATAAAATCTCAAATGAGGAATGTGAAAAAATTATCCAAATATTTAAATTAGAGAATAATTCAAAAAATGAGGCAATATCTTTAATTAAATCAATTTATAAGATGTTTATTGAAACTGATGCAAATTTAGTTGAAATAAACCCTTTGATACTTACAAAAGAAAAGAAAATTATTTGTTTGGATGCAAAGGTTATTTTTGATAGTAACGCTCTATTTAGACATCCTGAAATTTTAAACCTTAGAGATCTGAATGAGGAAGATCCTACTGAAATTGAAGCCAGTAAACATGATCTTGCCTATATTAAATTAGAAGGCAGCATTGGATGTATGGTTAATGGAGCTGGCTTAGCAATGGCCACTATGGATATAATAAAATTATATGGAGAAGAGCCGGCAAATTTTTTAGATGTTGGTGGAGGAGCATCCAAAGAAAAAGTTTCAGCGGCTTTCAAAATAATCTTGTCAGACAAAAATGTTAAGGGAATATTAATAAATATTTTTGGTGGTATAATGCGATGCGATGTTCTAGCCCAAGGCGTTGTAAATGCTGCAAAAGAAATGAAAATTAATGTTCCTTTAGTAGTAAGACTTGCTGGTACCAACTTTAAAGAAGGTAAAAAAATATTAGATAGTTCAGGTTTAAAATTAATATCTGCTGAAAATTTGGATGATGCTGCAAAAAAAATTGTAAAGGCAATAAAATAAATGTCAGTTTTGGTCGATAAAAATACTAGATTAATTTGTCAAGGATTTACAGGTTCTCATGGAACTTTTCATTCTGAGCAGGCAATAAAATATGGAACAAATTTAGTTGGAGGAGTGACACCAAAAAAAGGTGGCCAAAAACATTTAGGTCTTCCAGTTTTTAATACAGTAAAAGAGGCAAAAGACTCCGAGGGTGCTAATGCAACAATGATATATGTCCCGGCCAAATTTGCTGCATCAGCAATTGTTGAGGCGATTAATGCATCTATAGAATTGATTGTATGTATAACCGAGGGGATTCCTATTCTGGACATGATAAGGGTTAAACAGAAATTAGATAATTCAAAAAGTAGATTAATTGGCCCTAATTGTCCTGGTATCATAACTCCTGATGAGTGTAAGATTGGCATCATGCCTGGTAGCATTCATAAAAAAGGAACTGTTGGAATAGTCTCAAGATCAGGAACTTTAACTTATGAAGCAGTTGCTCAGACCACAGAAAATGGGTTAGGACAATCAACTTGCATTGGAATTGGTGGTGATCCTATAAATGGTACGAATTTTATAGATTGTTTAGATTTATTTTTAAATGATGAAGACACTCAATCAATTTTAATGATTGGTGAAATCGGTGGAACTGCTGAGGAAGACGCCGCAGATTTTATTAATAATCATAAAATAAAAAAACCAATTGTTGGATTTATAGCTGGTGTGACTGCTCCACCGGGAAGAAGAATGGGTCATGCAGGAGCCATAATTTCAGGTGGAAAAGGTGGCGCAAAAGAAAAGATAAAAAAAATGGAGGATTGTGGAATAACTATGGCAAACTCTCCATCAAATATTGGAAAAACATTATTAAATAAATTGTCTAATTGAAAAATTTCTGTCTAGGTCTATATTAATTAATAGCGATGTCATCTTCTAAAAATCTTGAATTTGAAAAAACTGCTTTCTTAAGTAAATCCAATAGTGCTTTTATTGAAGAGATGTATCTTAAGTTTGTTAATAATGACCCATCTTTGCCTGATAGTTGGAAAACATATTTTAATCAGATTGGTGATGAAGTAGATATAATTGTTAACGAAATAAATGGTCCCTCTTGGAGTCCGTCAAAAAAGATATCAATTAAAAAATTACAAAATTTAAATGATGATAACAAAAATCAAAGTGAATTTGTCTCAAAACAATCTAATGCAAATTCTATAAAGGCTGTTGCTATGATTAGATCTTACAGACAAAGAGGTCATTTGATTGCTAAATTAGACCCTCTAGGACTTTTAAAGGCAGATTATTTGGATGAACTTCATCCTGAGTCATATGGATTTAAGAAAGAGGAATATAATGATAAAATTTTTTTAGATGGAGTCATTAATAGGCAACATTCTAGTATTTCTGAAATTTTAAAATTTTTAAGAGATAAATATTGTGGATCTTTAGGATTTGAATATATGCATATCTCAAATCCAACTGAAAGAAAATGGTTTAGAGATAGAGTTGAAAAAGCTGATGATTTTAAATTTACGCAGAATGGAAAGGAGGCTATTCTTAAAAAACTAATTCAAGCTGAAGGTTTTGAAAAATTTTTACATACAAAATACGTTGGTACAAAAAGATTTGGTTTAGATGGTGGTGAAAGTTTAATTCCCGCTCTTGAACAAATAATTAAAATTGGTGGTCAATCAAAAATAAAAGAAGTTAAAATAGGAATGTCCCATAGAGGGAGACTAAACGTGCTAGCCAACGTTTTACAAAAATCCTATAAAAGAATTTTTAATGAATTTTCTGGAGAAGTTAGTTTAAAATCAGAGGATGATACAGGAGATGTAAAATATCATTTAGGTGCGTCATCAAACAGAGAATTTGATGGAAACCCAGTGCATGTAAGTTTAACAGATAATCCATCTCATCTTGAGGCAGTGAATCCTGTAGTTTTAGGACAAACGAGAGCTAAACAATATTTCCATAAGGATAAAGAGAGAAATAAAGTTATACCAATCTTAATTCACGGAGATGCAGCCTTTGCAGGCCAAGGAGTTGTAGCTGAATGTTTTGCGATGTCTGGTCTTCCGGGACATAATACAGGCGGAACTATACATATTATAGTAAATAACCAAATAGGATTTACCACTAGTCCAAGATTTGCAAGATCATCACCGTATCCTTCTGATATTGCTAAAATGGTTGAAGCGCCAATCATCCATGTTAATGGTGATGATCCTGAGGCAGTTGTTTATGCTGCAAGAATTGCTGCTGATTTTAGATTAAAATTTAATAGAGATGTTGTTATAGACTTAATTTGTTATCGAAGATTTGGTCATAATGAGGGGGATGAACCGTCTTTTACTCAACCACTAATGTACAAAAAAATTCGTTCACACCCTTCTCCTATTAAAGTTTATGGTGAAAAATTAGTTAATGAAGGTTCAATTACAGAAGATTATTTAAAAAAATCCATAAAAGATTTCAAGGAATTACTTGATGATCAATATAAAAATGCAAAGAATTATAAGCCTAAAATTGAATGGTTTGAGGGTACTTGGTCAAGATATAAACCTGAGAGAGGCAAGGATAAAAGAGGTGTTACAGGTTATGATATTAAAAAACTTAAAAATATTTCTGAAAAAATAAATACAATTCCAAAAGAAATTAATATTCATAAAACTATCGCTAGAGTCTTAGAAAATAGAAAATTAAACGTTAATAATGAGGAAAAAATTGATTGGTCTTCTGCTGAAGCCTTGGCATTTGGATCTTTGTTAGAGGAAGGGTATCCAGTGAGATTGGTTGGTCAAGACTCAGGGAGAGGTACATTTAGTCAAAGACATTCAGTATTAAGAAATCAAATAGATAACTCTCGCTATGTCCCATTAAACAAAATATCTAAACAACAAAAGAATTTTGAAATTGTAGATAGTTTCTTATCTGAATTAGCTGTCCTAGGTTTTGAATATGGTTATAGCTTAGTTGAACCAAACACTCTCACAATTTGGGAAGCTCAATTTGGAGATTTTGCTAATGGTGCTCAAGTAGTTGTAGATCAATTTATTGCTTCAGGGGAGAGAAAATGGTCAAGAGCATCTGGATTAGTTATGTTATTACCTCATGGCTATGAAGGCCAAGGTCCTGAACACTCTTCTGCTCGACTTGAAAGATTTTTACAGTTATGTTCAAATGATAATATGCAGGTGTTAAATTGCACAACACCAGCAAATTATTTTCATGCATTAAGAAGACAAATGCATAGAGATTTCAGAAAACCTTTAATTATAATGTCTCCCAAATCTTTACTAAGACACAAATATTGTATTTCTAACTTAATTGATTTTAGCAAACAAAATACTTTTCATAGAGTTTTGTGGGATCATGCAATTGATCCAAAAGTAAAAGGTTTTATTAAATTAAAAAAAAAAGAGAAAATTGAAAAAGTTATTCTTTGTTCAGGAAAAATTTATTTTGATTTGCTTGAGGCTAGGGAAAAATTAAAAAGAGATAATCTTGTATTTTATAGAATTGAGCAACTCTATCCTTTTCCAGTAAAGACACTTGTAAAAGAGCTAAAACCTTATGCTAAAAAAGCTAAATTTTATTGGTGTCAGGAAGAACCAAAAAATATGGGTGCTTGGTTTTCCGCACGAGATTATATCCAATGGACATTAGATAATATAAAGGCTAATAATAAAAAGATTTCTTATATTGGAAGAAGTCCAGATGCATCGCCAGCTACCGGTTATGCAAAAAGACACGTTTTACAACAACAAGAAATCATTAAGAAAGTTTTTGAATAATTTAAAATGAGTGAAAAAATATTAGTTCCAGTTTTAGGTGAGAGTATTACGGAAGCTACAGTATCTAAGTGGTTAAAGAATAAAGGAGAAACGGTTGATGCAGACGAACCTATTGTTGAATTAGAGACAGACAAAGTTAATTTGGAGGTACCGTCTCCTGTTTCAGGAAAATTAATTGAAATTAATTCCAAAAGTGGGTCGACCGTAAAAGTGGGTGAAATTTTAGGCTTAATTACTGAAATTGAGAGTGAAATTAAAAAATCCAATAAAATAGAGAAAATTCAGCCATCAAATTTACAAAAAGATACAGACCCCAAAGAAAAAGACAATGTAATAAAGCTAGACCCAATTAAAGAACAAGTGGAATTAGATATATTTGAGGAAAAAAATAATAGTAACGAGTTGAAAGAAGAACCTCTCGTTTTAACGGAGGAAATAAAAAACAGTCAAAAAGAGGAAAATTCCATTGAAGAAAATCAAACATTATCTCCAGCTGTGAGAAAAATGGTGAATGAAAACAATATTGACGTTAAGTCAGTAAAAGGATCTGGAAAAGATGGGAGAATCCTGAAAGGTGATTTAATAAGTTTAATGGGAGTTAGTCCTCCACCGTCAGAAAGAAAAATTAAATATGGTCAAGAAGAACGTATTAAGATGACCAGGTTAAGGCAAACCATAGCTAAGAGACTCAAGCAAGCACAGGAAAATGCAGCTCTACTTACTACTTTCAATGAAGTGGACATGACAAATATAATGCAAATGAGAAAAGATAATCAAGAGGATTTCCAAAGTCGATATGGTATCAAGCTTGGTTTTATGTCATTTTTTGTTAAGGCTTGTATAGTGGCTTTAAAAAATTTTCCTGCTATTAACGCTGAAATAGATGGAGACACAATTGTCTACAAAAATTATTATAATTTAAGTTTTGCAGTTGGAACAGATAAAGGTCTTGTAGTTCCAGTTTTAAAGAATGCAGATGAACTATCTTTTGCAGATATTGAAAAAAATATTAAAGAAATTTCTGACAAAGCAAAAGACGGAAAACTTGTAATTGAAGATCTCCAAGGTGGTACATTTACCATTAGTAATGGTGGAGTTTATGGTTCAATGCTTTCAACTCCAATTCTAAACTTACCTCAGTCTGGAGTATTAGGAATGCATAATATTGTTGATAGACCGGTTGTAGTAGATGACGAAATTAAGATAAGGCCAATAATGTACTTAGCTTTATCTTATGATCATAGAATTATTGATGGTAAAGAGTCTGTATCCTTTCTTAAAATGATCAAAGAAAGTCTTGAAGACCCTAGAAGGTTATTTTTGAATATTTAGGATGACAGAAAAATTTCAAGCAGTTGTTATAGGAGGTGGTCCTGGAGGTTATGTTTGTGCAATTAGACTCGCCCAACTAGGATTAAAAACTGCATGCATAGAGTCCAGAGGATCCCTTGGTGGAACATGTTTAAATATTGGGTGCATACCTTCTAAAAGCTTACTAAACTTGTCTGAGGAATTTCATAAAGTTAAAAGTTTGGCAAATAAGGGGATTGAGATAGGAGAAGTAAAATTAAACCTTAGTAAAATGATGAAGAACAAGGACAAAGCAGTTACTATCCTTACAAAAGGTGTAGAATTTCTTTTAAAAAAAAACAAAGTCACTTATTTCAAAGGTCATGGAAGTTTTAAGTCAAAAAATGAAATTTTAATTAAAGATGAACAAAAAAAAGAAAAAATAATTCAAACTGAAAAAACAGTTATAGCTACTGGATCTGTGCCAGTATCTTTACCAGGTGTAGAAATAGACGAAAAAATAATAGTTTCATCGACTGGAGCTTTGAAATTAGAAAAAGTACCTAATAAAATGGTTGTTGTTGGCGGAGGTTATATTGGCTTAGAAATGGGATCTGTTTGGTCAAGACTTGGTGCTAAAGTAGAAGTTGTTGAGTTTTTAGATCATATAACACCCGGGATGGATAAAGAAATTTCGTCTGAGTTTATGAAAATTCTAAAAAAACAAGGAATGAAGTTTAATATGCAAAACAAAGTTGAAACAATTCAAAAAAATAAATCAGGCGCAGTAGTCTCGACAATTGATAAAGATGGGAATAAAAATAATTTTGAATGTGATGTGGTTTTAATTTCAGTTGGCAGAAAGCCAAACACAAAAGGTTTGAATTTAAAAAATGTAGGTGTAAGTTTAGATGAAAAAAATAGAATAAAAGCTGATAAGAAATTTCAAACAAATATTAAAAATATTTACGCAATAGGTGATGTGATTGATGGACCTATGCTTGCACATAAGGCTGAAGATGAAGGTATAGCAGTTGCAGAAAATATAGTAGGTCAATCAGGGCATGTAAACTATGAAACAATACCAGGTGTGGTGTATACCTCACCAGAGGTTGCGTCGATTGGTAAAACAGAGGAGCAATTAAAAGAATTAAATAAAAATTATAAGGTTGGAAAATTTTCGTTTATGGCAAACTCTAGAGCCAAGGCTATCGATGACGCGGAAGGTTTTGTAAAAATTCTTGCAGATGCACAAACAGATAAAGTTTTGGGAGCGCACATAATTGGACCACATGCTGGAGAACTAATTGCTGAAATTGGTGTTGCTATGGAATTTGGTGCAAGTTCAGAAGATATAGCAAGAACTTGCCACGCACATCCTACATTTTCAGAAGCAGTTAAAGAAGCAGCGTTATCAGTTGATAAAAGAGCAATACACTCTTAAAAATTATATAATTTATAGATTTTTTCAATACCATTACAGTATTTAGAAAATCTTTTATTTTCGAAAGGAAAAAAATTTAACATTTCATTCTTTTCAAGATCTCTGGTTTTATTTTCTACAACAAAACAACTCTCTTTTTGACAGTGACTGCTTATAAATTTACCTTTAATAACAAAATATTTAATATTTGTATCTATTGTTATCCTCGAATGATTTTTAATAAAATATTCTCTTTCATAAATTACATTTAGTACAGGAAAACACCTTCCATATTGATAATCGTAAATTCCATTTAAAAGTTTATTTATTTCTTTTTTGATTTTTTCCTTTTTTTTATATCTTCCCTCTATTGATGAGATTTTAATTTCAAGATTAAATTCATTATTATTTTTCAAAAATTTATTTGAATAAGTTCTTATTCTAATTTTTTTTCTTGGAGTTGTACCTTCAATTGAGTCCTTATAAATCATAAAATTTTTTGTGTCAAAATAAACACTATTTATGAATCTTTTTTTAAAAAGAGTCGAATATTTATTTTTAATCAACCAGTTTTTGAATTCAAAATTTTTATTTACAGGAAGTATAAATTTATTTTCTGTTCTAAAGCTCATTAATTTTCAATAGTCACAATTGAATTTGTATCAACATTTATTTTTTTATCAAAATTATGACAAAATAATTTTTTTATTTTTATTGTCGCAGAATTAAACTCTTGCTTTTTTCTATATGCACTAAGACATATCTTAGTAGAATCAATATTTGAATTATTAATTTCCACAAATGAAGAGTCTTTTGAGGCAATACCTATGTTTGATTGTGATATAGATATATTTTTAAAAAAAGCATTACTTTTTTCACCTACAGAAACGCCCTTGTCACCACATTTTGTTAACTTAGCTTTTAGAATTTTATATTCCCCAAATGATAAATCTGCACAATCATTTTTTGCATTATCAATTATAATATTTTTTATCAATAAAGATGAAAAATCCATGTCTAAACCATCATACAAATTATTTTGTATCTGAATTTTATCAATATCACCATGTGTCCTAATTAGATTTATCGCATCTTCACACTTAGTATTTTCTGCAAATAAATTTACATTTATAAACTTGATATCTACAAATGTTAAACAACCTGTGAGATTACTATTATTCCTTTTCGCAGGTATCTGTTCATCTATTACACTTCCAAAAAAATTAATATTCCAATCATTAATTTTATCACCAAATATTATTGCTCTTCCATAGCTATCTTCTTGAAAAATGTCTAAAACTTGATTTTCATAATCAATATTAAATTTAATTTTATTATTATGTTTAATATTAAAATTTTTAGTTATCTTATGTTTAACAAACTTTGTCTCTCTAATGTTTTCATGATAGTTTTTATTTTTTCCAATAAATAAAAAAATCTTATCTTTTTCGCTTTTTAAAAAATTAAAATTTTGAGCATAAAGATATCTAACATTTTCATAATCGATAGTTTTTTTTTTACAATTAGATAAGTCAATATTACAAATTTCAATTTGATTCTCATTTGCAAAAACTAAATTTACAAAATCTCTCTCTGAGGGAAATTTTTCAAAATAAGAATTTAAAACTTCAAATTTTATTTTTTTAGGCTTGATATTTTTTATTATTTCAAGTCTACTTAATATTATGTTTTTTAAGTTTAAAAATTCTTTTTTTGTCATCTTTAAGCCATTTTGATTTATAATGGTTAGGACTTCCTCATTTTCAATATTCATAATTAATTGAATGGCTTTACGAGAGCCTTCAACAGCTTCTTGAGAAACACTATTTTTTAGTAAATTTGTAATATGATCTAAATTTTTTTTGCCAGATAATTTATTCTTTTCATGATTAAGTATTTGTGGCTTTCCATCATAATAAATTGGTAAAAAATAATTATTTATAGGATCATAATAAAATCTTCTATCATCATGAGATTGTCCGTGATCAGCACTCATTGCATATATTAAACTCTCATATGTATTAAAATCTTCAGTAAATAAATCATTTTCGATTTTGGAATTAATATTCAGTTTCTCAATTGAATTTGGAAATGATAAATGACTTTGAATATATATTTTATTCATCAAACTAATAGCTTCTAATGATTTATTCATTTTGGGTAAATCACCCTTAATATATTTATGATTAGATACTCTAGATATTGAAAATGGATAAAAATTTTTACCTTTGAATTTTTTTTCTATTGTAAACCTCTCATCACCTTCGATAATTGGTCCTTCTACTAACGAGTAGCTCTCAAGCAGTTCTTTACTCAAGTCCTCTTGAAATATATACTTTCTAATGACTCCGTTAATTTTAGCATCAGTATAAAAAGTTCTTGGAGCTAGAAAATTTAAATATCTCATCAAAGATACTATAAAAATTTCGTTATCAGCAGCTCTAGATTTAGGTAACAAAAGTTTAAAGTTTACTATGTTATTAATATTTCCATCAACAAGCTTTACTTGAATACTTGTGAATGGTTTCCCAACATCCCAATCTAAGTGCCACCAGCCATCTCCTGTTATTTTTACCTTGGCATCAAATTCACATTCAATTTTTTGTTCACTATAATTTATTTTAACTTTAGATTTGTAGTATTTTTTATATTTGTCATTAATTACAAAATCAAAATGTCCTTCATCGCTAGTTTTAGTAGTTGGTTGATTGAACTCAATAATTAATTTTAATAAACTTTCGATCCACTTTCTGTGATTTAAAACTTTGACTTCAATAGAGTCAGTTTTTGAGTTAAAAACCAAATTTTTA
>CABYNK010000026.1 GCA_902520355.1 uncultured Pelagibacteraceae bacterium | reverse complement strand
TTCTATTTGTTTTGTTAACTTAGTAGGGTCAATATCATAGTTGTATTGCTTAAATAATTTTATCTTCGACTCTTTAATTCCTTTTTTAATCTCCAAGTCGTAATTTAAGTTAGGAGTCAAAAAAATTGTTTTTTTTATCTCACTCTTTTCTAAAAATTTTTTAATTGTTTTTAGTTGTGAAGATGAGTTAATGCCACTGCTTATGATATTTTTATGGAGATCTAAAGTTTTATTCGTTAAAGATAAAAAAGTAATATTTTTTACTTTATCTAAAAATAATAAGTTTTTATGAAAAACTGGACCGATAACCAATGATATTCCCATTTTCTCAAATTCTAGAGCTGAACGTAAAGTTACATCAGGATCAGACCTGGTATCTTTAGGATATATCTCTATGTTATTATTTTTTATATCAATCAAGGCCATTCTAATAGAATTTAGTATTTGTTTTCCTAAAGTCGCGTCTTCCCCTGAAAGCGGAGCTAATACTCCTATTTTAATTTTTGTTTCTTCGGAATAGGAAAAGGATATTTCAAATAACAAAACAAAAAATATAGAGAAAAGAATTTTAAAAAATTTATTCATTTAATGATTTATATAATTTTAGTATTGTATAATTATGACTTTAAACCCTAAATTTCAAAATAAAGAAATTAAAAAAGGCCTATATATAATACCCACTCCAATTGGAAATTTGGGAGATATTACTTACCGAGCAATAGAAATTTTAAAAAAATCTGACTTTATTCTATGTGAGGATACCCGAATTTCCAGAAAAGTGATGGAAAAATTTGAAGTAAAATCAAAATTATTATCCAATCACAAATTTAATGAGAAGAAAAATTTATCTTTAATTATAAATCATTTAAGAAATGATAAAATTATATCTCTTGTTTCAGATGCTGGCACTCCTGGAATATCAGATCCTGGAGCTATCTTAGTAAGAGAATGTGTTAAGGAGAAAATAAATATTTTTCCATTACCAGGCCCTTCCGCTGTTAGTACTGCTGTATCAATTAGTGGCTTTTCTGAAAAATATTTTTTTTATGGTTTCTTTCCATCAAAACTAAAAGATATTAAAAATGATTTGAAATTTCTGGCACAATTAGACTCATCTATTGTTTTTTTTATGTCACCAAAAAAAATAAATAAAGCTATTCCATTTATTAAAAATAGTTTTTCTGAAAGAGATATTTTGATTTGTAGAGAAATGACAAAGTTTTATGAGGAATATTTAAGATATAAAGTTGATAATTTAAAACCTTTTGATGAAAACTTAAAAGGTGAATTAACCCTTGTGATATCTGAAAAAAAAAAAATAAAAAAAGGTTCTCTTTTATTAAGTGAATCAGATAAGAATAATATAAGGAAAATGGTTAAAAAATTAAGTATTAAAGAAATCGTAAATTTAGTCTCCCAAAATAACGGAGTGCCAAAAAAAAAGATTTATGATTTTTGTCTTAAAATAAAAAATGAAGTTTAAAATTTTAATATTAATATTGATCACGTTGTTTTTGTCAGGATGTGTCGGCGTCTCTTCAAAAGGAATTTTTGGAACAGGAGTGTCTGTTGCTTTGGATCCAAGATCTTTAGGAACGCAGATTGATGATTCTATAATGCAAAAAAACCTATCAGCAAGATTAGTATTGATGGATAAGAAATATTTTTTATCAATAAAATCAAAAGTTCTGGATGGAAGAATATTCTTAACTGGCAAAGTTGATAACCCAGAAGAAAAGCTAAAAATAACGAAACTAGCTTGGGAAACAGAAGGAGCAAGATCTGTAAGAAATGATATTAAAATTAAAGAGAAATTTAATTTTCAACAATCCGCAAAAGATATTTTAATTACTTCACAATTGAGAACAGCTCTAATTTTGAATAAAGAAATAAAAGCAACTAACTACCAGATAGATACCTATAAAAAGAAAATTTATGTTTATGGCATAGCGTTAACACCAGATGAAAAGGAATTAGTCGTAAATGAGGCCAAAGAAATTTTAGATGTCGAGGATGTAATAGCAAGTATTTTAATTGTTGATGATTTAAGAATTCAAAAAAATTAATCTTTTTTATAATCAATCACATCTGAGGAATATGCTGCAATAGATGCTAGATTAATTATTTCCGATGTAGAAGTTCTTAAAGGAGCAATTTCTATTGGAAGACCCAAACCAATTAACAATGGCCCAATAACCTTTGCTCTACTCATTGATTTTATCATTTTGTAGGAAATCGCTGCACTATGCTGACTAGGCATTATCAATACATTGGAATTTCCAACAATTTCTGAAAAAGGGTAAAGTTCTTTATATAATTCTTCTAGAGCAACATCTGGCTGCATTTCACCATCAAATTTAAAATCAACTTTATCTTTCTTTAAGATTTCAACTGCATTGCTTAACCTCTTAGTTCTCTCAGTAGCAGGTTGTCCGAAAGTAGAATGTGATAAGAAAGCGATTTTAGGATCAAATCCAAATAATCTAACAACTCTTGCCGCTGATTTTGCCATTTCTGCTAGTTGATTTGCATCAGGGTATTCAATGACAGAGGTATCACATATAAATATTGTTTTTCCTCTATTAACTATCAAGTTTAGACCAAACATTATTTCTCCGGCTCTGGGATCTACAACTTGAGTTATCTTTTCAAGTGATGATGAATATCTTCTGGTATTTCCAGTGACCATAGCATCAGCATCTTTACATGCAACCATGCAAGATGCCCAAATAACTCTATCATTTCTTACTAAACGATCGCAATCCCACTCTAGCATACCTTTATTTCTTTGAAGTTTTCCAAAAAGATATTTTACATACTTTTGCCTTTTCTTAACATCTTTTGAATTGACAATTTCTATGTCAAAATTTTCACTGTAACCTATCTTTTTTAGTTGATCTTTAATTAAATTTTCTTTGCCAACTAAAATTGGTATCCCTAAGTTTGAGTTTTTAAATGCTATTGCCGCTTTAAGCATATTTTCATCCTCACCATCTGCAAAGACTACTTTTTTAGGTTTTTTTCTTATATAATTATTTACCCCCTGCATAATTGTAACTGTTGGGTCTAATCTCTGTCTCAATTGATCTTTATAGTCATCAAAATTTTTAATATTAATTCTAGCGACACCAGTATCTATCGCTGCTTTAGCTACAGCAGCTGGAATTACACTTATTAGCCTTGGATCAAATGTTGAGGGAATAATATAATCTTTTCCATAATGTGGTCTTTCACCTCCCATCGCGGCAACAACTTCATCCGGAACCTCTTCTTTTGCAAGGTTAGCAATTGCGTGAGCTGCAGCAATTTTCATTTCTTCATTTATAGTTTTAGCTCTCACATCTAACGCTCCTCTAAATATATAGGGGAAACCAATTAGATTGTTTACCTGATTTGGATAGTCTGATCTTCCGGTGGCCATAATTACGTCGCTTCTGACATCAGCAACTTCTTCTGGTTTAATTTCTGGATCAGGATTTGCGCATGCAAATATAATAGGATTTTTCGCCATTTTTTTAACCATATCTTTTGTCAAAGCACCTTTCGCAGACAATCCCAAAAATACGTCAGCATTATCGATTGCATCTGCAAGAGTTCTATGTTGAGTATTGATTGCATGAGCCGATTTCCATTGATTTAAATTTTTTCGACCTTTAAAGATCACCCCTGTTCTGTCAACCATTGTGATATTTTTTTGTGGAACACCACTTTTTTTGAATAAGTTTGCACATGACATTGCGGATGCTCCTGCACCGTTTATAACTACTTTTACTTTATCAATTTTTTTTTTGGTAATATCAAGCGCGTTAATTAGTGCAGCAGTAGTTATAATTGCTGTACCATGTTGGTCGTCATGAAAGACTGGTATATCTAAAATTTCTTTAAGTTTTTCCTCAATAATAAAACAATCAGGAGCTGCAATATCCTCTAGATTAATACCTCCAAAACTTGGCGCGAAATTTTTAATACTGTTAATTATTTCATTATGATCTTGTGAGTCAATTTCAAGATCAATAGAATCAATATCAGCAAATCTCTTAAATAACACTGCTTTTCCCTCCATTACTGGTTTTGAGGCTAAAGCTCCCAAATTACCCATGCCTAAAATTGCAGAACCATTACTTATTACTGCAACAAGGTTTCCTTTACTTGTATAGTCATACGCAGTTTCTGGATTATCACTTATAGCTTTAACTGGTGCTGCTACTCCAGGCGAGTAAGCTAATGCAAGATCTCTTTTTGTTGTCATGTTCTTTGAGGAAGAGATTTCAATTTTACCTGGCTTACCATGTCTATGGTAATCCAAAGCTTCTTTGTCTGTATAATGATCAATTTTTGTTTTTTTCATTTAGCTTAATTAGGTGTACAAATGAGGTAAATTTAAGACTAATATGATTTATGAACTTAGTTAAGTCAACAGGGACTTTTGGTTTCTATACTATTATCAGCAGATTACTTGGATATTTGAGAGATGTTTTAATAGCAATTTTTCTTGGAACAAGTTTCTTGGCTGATGTTTTTTTTGTAGCATTTAGAATACCAAACACTTTTAGAAGACTTTTTGCAGAGGGAACTTTCAACTCAGCTTTTGTACCAAGCTATACCTCTGAATTAGTTAAAAATAAATCTAGATCAAACAAATTTGCTAATGATGTTTTTAATTTATTATTTTTAATTTTATTTTTTTTAGTTCTTATTATTGAAATTTTCATGCCAATTTTTGTGGGATTAATAGCACCAGGCTTTGTTGAAGATACTAAAAAATTTGAATTAGCAACAACTTTAACAAGAATTACTTTCCCCTTTTTAATGTTCGTAAGCTTATCTTCTTTTTTTGGTGCAATTTTAAATTCACATAATAAATTTGCAGCTGCCTCAGCAGCGCCTATTATTTTAAATATAGTTTTAATTACCATTTTATTTTTTGGAAGATATTTAGGTGATGAATTAATTTATTATCTATCATACGGAATATCTATCGCAGGATTGTTACAGTTAATTTTTTTACATAGATTTGTAAAAAAATATTATGTCTTAGATTTTGATTTTAAATTTAAAATTACCAATAAAGTAAAATTTTTTTTTAAAAAATTATTACCAAGTATTTTTTCCTCAGGTGTTACTCAAATAAATATTTTAGTTGGAACAATTATAGCTTCATTTCAGGCAAGTGCTGTATCATACCTATATTATGCAGATAGAATATACCAAATTAATTTAGCGATAGCAGGTATAGCTATTGGTGTTGTTGTTTTGCCCCAGCTTTCAAAACATGTTCATCAAAAAAATAAGAGGAAAATATTATTAATTCAAAATAAAGCATTAGAACTAAGTATGTTTTTAAGTATACCTGCCGCAGTAGCATTGGTTATAGGATCTGAACAAATTATTTCAGCTCTATTTGGATATGGTTCTTTTAAAGAAAACTCAGTTTTAAATTCAGCGAATGCTCTTTACTATTTTGGTTTAGGACTTCCAGCATTTGCATTAATTAAAGTTTTTTCTACATTTTTTTTTGCAAATCACGATACTAAAATTCCATTTTATATTTCCTTAGTCTCTGTCCTGCTAAATATTTTGATAAGTGTTTACTTTTTTAAAGATATTGGTTTTATAATTATTCCTATAGCGACTACAATTTCCTCATGGTTTAATTCCTTATTATTATTTATTTATTTAAGAAATAATAGTTTATTTGAATTTAACAAAACTTTTTTAAAACAATTTGTTAAGATAATTTTTGCATCAATTATGATGGGTATTTTTTTTCAATACCTGATCTTATTATTTGAAAACCAATTAAGTTATACCTATTTCCTCAAGTCTGCATATCTATTATTATGTGTTATATTCACAATAATTTTTTATTTTGCACTATCATATTTTATCAAAGCTTTTAATTATCAAGATATTAAATTAAAGTATTAGAATATGAAAAAAAAAATTTTCTCCGGTGTTCAACCTACTGGAAATCTTCATTTAGGAAATTATTTAGGAGCCATAAAAAATTTTGTTTATTTAAACAATGATACTCAAAATGAGTGTATCTTTTGTGTAGTTGACCTTCATGCAATAACTGTAAGTCAAAATCCAAAAGAATTAAAATCAAATATTCATGAGACAGTAGCAACATTCGTCGCCAGTGGAATAGATCCTAAAAAAAGTATAATTTTTAATCAGTCTCAGGTGAGTGCTCATTCAGAGGCAGCGTGGATTTTAAGCTGTGTTGCAAGAATGGGATGGTTAAATAGGATGACCCAATTTAAAGAGAAAGCTGGGAAGGATAAAGAAAAAGCAAGTATCGGTCTTTATTCTTATCCTGTTTTGATGGCAGCTGACATTTTGTTATATGACTCAACGCATGTACCGGTTGGAGATGACCAAAAACAACATTTGGAGTTATGTCGGGATATAGCCCAAAAATTTAATAATGATTATAAAATTGATAATTTTTTTATAGTCCCTGAACCTTTGATTAAAAAAGAATTTTCAAGAATTATGAGTCTTAAAGATGGTCTCAAAAAAATGAGTAAATCAGAGGTATCAGAATTGAGTAGGATAAATTTAACTGATGATAACGATCAAATAATAAATAAAATTAAAAAAGCAAAAACAGACACCTTACCTTTGCCATCGACTACTGAAGAATTGGAAAAGAGACCTGAGGCTAAAAATTTAATCGGTATTTATTCAAGTTTGACAAATAATACGCTCCAAAAATCAATTGATAAATTTGCTGGAAAAAATTTTTCAGAATTTAAAGAAAAATTATCAGATATAGTCGTTAATGAAATCAATCCAATTTCATTAAAAATTAAAAAGTTATTAGATGACAAAGTTTTTTTGGAAAAAATACTTAAAGACGGATGTGAAAAAGCTGATGAAATTGCCTCAAAAAAAATTAAAAAAATTCACGAAATTGTAGGTTTTTGAGGATATTTTCATAAAGCAGTACCATTTTATTAAATATTGCTTATATATAATTTATGTTCGTCCAGACTGAAATAACACCCAATCCTAATTCGTTAAAATTTATACCAGGCAAGGTTGTTTCTAGCGCAGGATCATTTGAGGTAAATAAAAATGACAATGTAAATAATGAGCTAATTAGAAATATTCTATCAGTGAATGGTGTTGAGGGAATTTTTTTAAGTAAAGATTTCATTTCAGTTAACAAATACGATGAAAATTCATGGGACGATATTAAGCATATTGTAATTTCTCATATTAATGAATTTTATGCATCAGGAAAAGAATTTGTCATTAACAAAGATCTTAACGAAGAAAGCGAGAGCTTTGATGAAATTGAGAAACGAATAGTGCAATTACTTGAGGATAAAATTCGTCCAGCAATAGCGAAAGATGGGGGAGATATAAAATTTAAAGAGTTTAAAGATGGAGTTGTTAAAGTTCAACTACAAGGAAGCTGTTCTGGCTGTCCTAGCTCTACAATGACACTAAAACAAGGTGTTCAAAATCTTTTATGTCATTACTTACCAGAAGTAAAAAAGGTCGAGGCTGTTTAATGTATGAGAAAAATTTTTAAAAAAAATAGAATAAAACCATTCAAAGTTTTTGATGAAAATAACTTAAATTCACTTCCAAGAATTGTCTTGAGCAGTGTACTTGTTATCTTGTTTTTTTATTCTTTACCAATTGTAATTAATTTTACTGTCAATAAGCTTGAAAGCTCGGCTGGAATTCAAAATAATTCAAAAGCAATACTTGCATATACGCTTAATAAAAAGTCCTCAAATTTATCAAATTCTCAAACACTTAATGAGGATGATTTGTTAATCGATATTTATAGTTTAAATGATCAAGAAACGGATACTGTAAGATTAGATGCTTCAACAATTAGACAGCTTTTTGAGGACACAAATTATAAACTTGATGATGTTAGAAAAAAAAAATTAGTTAAGCCCATAGCTTTAACTTTACTTCCAGCAGAAATAAAAATGATTGAGAGCGTAAAAAAGAGAAAAGAATTTTTTATACAAATAGTGTTGCCACTAATTTTAGAGGAAAATAAAAACATTAAATTAGATAGAAAAAGATTATTCAGCATAATTAATAAGAGCAATAACTCAAAATCCGAGAAGCAATGGTTAGAAAAAAAATATAAACAATACGGAATACCTTCGAGAGATTTATCAATTTTAAAAAGAAGAATGGATATAGTACCAGTTTCATTAGCACTTGCTCAGGCCGCTAAAGAAACAGGTTGGGGAACTTCGAGATTTGCACAACAAGGAAATGCTCTATTCGGACAATGGACTTGGTCGGGAGAGGGATTAAAGCCGAAAGACGCTGAGAAAAATGAAGGTCATAAAGTTATGAAATTTAATATTTTACAAGCATCTGTACGAGCTTATCAAAGAAATATAAATACACATTCAAGTTATGAGGATTTTAGATCAGCTAGAGCAAAATTAAGAGATTTAGGTGAGTCGTTAGACAGCATGATCTTGTCAGAGTATTTAGATAAATATGCTGAAACAGGTAACGAGTATGTGAAAGTTTTGCAAAAGATTATTCAACAAAATAATTTAAAAGATTTTGATGATGCGAAGTTATTACCCTCAAGTATTGAGTTAGAAAGTTTAATTTAGAATTTATTACCTAATAATAAATTGTGTTCCAAACCATCTCCATTTACCATTGTCATTTACAGAACAATTAATTCTTCCTCTTCTTGGCAGAAATGGCTCCCTAAATGTTATTGTTAGTTCTTTTTCAACCAGTTTTATATTTGATTTCATCCATTTATCTCCCTCATTGGAGTAACAATTAATATTTTCAATATTTTTTTGCTCATCGAAAAATTTTACCTTAAATTTTGGTGGATTATTTTTTTTTGAAAGTTTTTTTTCCTCAGGCTCCAAGTTTTTATATTCTAGCGGATAATAGCTTATTATTGATTTAAATCTTTTAATTTCTCCATATTTTTCATTAATTGGAAATCGTGGAAGTTCAAATTTATTTTTATTTATGTCAATAATTCCAGAATGTTGACCAAATGCAATTTTGAAATTTTGAGATATGTAATCTCTCATAAATCCTGAATATTCTCCAAATGGATATGAAAATAAAGTAGGTACATATCCTAATTTTTCTTTAAAAATCAAATTTGATGTCCTCATGTCATTTAAAAAAATTTCTTCTGATTTATCAATTAAATAATCATGAGAGTGTGAATGATGCCCTATAACTCCAAATTTACTACGTTCAATTTCCTTTATCTGATCCCAGTTCATATAACCATTATTACCAACAGGTTCAGTTGAGACAAATAATACAAACGGGATTTGATTTTTTTTTAAGTAAGGCCAGGCATTATCATAAAAAGATTGAAATGCATCATCAATAGTAAGAAGAATTTTTTTTTCTTTTTTTGGGATATTAAATTCATTCTCAAAATCTTTTGGATGATAAAATTTAAAATCAGAGTCCAGAATAAGCTCAACATGACTCTTGAAAACATCCATTGATATATTTGTTGATGGATATTTAAATTCATTAAAACGATGGTACATAATAGACAACACACCCTCGTCATTAGAAAAATATTTAACATTATTTTCTTGTGCGTTTGAGTTAAAAGCCAATATAATTAAAAAAATGAATAAATTAATTATAGATGCTGTAAAAAATAATATTTTTCTAATGATCATTAGTAATAATAATACTTATAGTGTTACTCATGAAAATAGCAAAAATAATTATGAAAAACTAATTGTTTTACTAAGCGATTTTTTAAAAAGTAAAAATTTCGAAATTAATGACATCAGATCAATGTATATAAACAGAGGTCCAGGTAGTTTTGCAGGTATTAGAAACTGTTTATCAATGATTAAAGCAATTCACATGGTTAAGAAAATAGATTATTATTGCTTTAGTTTTGAGGATTTTGAGGGCAAAGAGGATTTAAGTTATGAAAATATACCTAATTTGTGTGAGAAATTTAAAATAGAAAAAAATTTGATTAATCCTATTTATTAGGGTTAAGATTAGAATATGGTAGATAAAATAGAGCAAAAATTTCAAAAAAAAGGTCTTAAATTAACAGACCAAAGAAGAACAATAGCACGTGTTATTTTAGAGTCTAAAGAGGAGTATGGAGAGTCAGACCATCCAGATGTTGATGAATTATATAATAGAGTATTAAAAATTGATCCTAAAATTAGTATTGCAACAGTTTATAGAACGGTAAAACTTTTTGAAGAGGCTGGAATTTTAACAAAACATGATTTCAAGACAGGAAAAGCTAGATATGAACTGCACGATGATCACAATCATTTAATAGATATCAAAACTGGTGAAATTATAGAATTTGTTGATGATGAAATAAACAGGCTTCAAGAAAAAATAGCTGAAAAATATGGCTATACACTCGTTGATCATAAGCTTGAATTGTATGGGATGAAAAAAAAATCCTAAAAAAATGAATCAAAAAATATTTATCAAAACTTTTGGATGCCAAATGAACGAATACGATTCTAATAGAATTCTTGATTCAGTCAAAAAAATTGGCTACGAAAAAACTGAAAAATATGAAGATGCAAACTGTTATTTATTAAACACTTGCCACATAAGAGATAAAGCTAAAGAAAAAGTTTATTCCGAAATAGGTAGAGTAAAAAAAATTTTTAGATTTAAAAAAAAACCAATGGTTATTATTACGGGTTGTGTTGCTCAAGCAGAAAATCAAGAAATGCTTAAAAGAGAGCCTTTTATTGATTTAGTAATTGGTCCTCAAGCCTACCATAAAATTAATGATACAATTTTAAGTTACGTCGAAAAAAAAAAGAAAATTGAAGAGACAGAGTTTGATGCAGTTTCAAAATTTAAATACTTCAGTAAAATAAAAAATAAAGTTGGTAAGGTTTCATCTTTTTTAACAATTCAAGAGGGTTGTGATAAGTTTTGTCATTTTTGTGTAGTTCCTTATACTAGGGGAGCAGAGTACTCACGACCACCTAGTCAAATTTTAGAAGAGGCAAAGTATTTAGCTAATAATGGTGTAAGAGAAATAACTTTGCTTGGCCAAAATGTTAACGCTTATGAATGTGATGGTTTTCGTCTATCAGATTTAATTATAAGTATTGAAAAATTAAGTGAAATTAAAAGAGTAAGATATACAACATCCCATCCAAAGGATATGACCGATGACTTAATTGAAGTTTATAAAAGTTCAAATAAACTTATGCCATTAGTGCATTTACCAGTACAAAGCGGATCAAACAGAATATTAAAATTGATGAATAGAAATCATTCTGTTGAGAATTACATAGAAACATTTAACAGGCTAAAAGAAATTAATCCAAATATTAAATTTTCAAGTGATTTTATAATAGCCTACCCAGGTGAAGAAAATCATGATTTTGAAGATACTTTAAATTTAATAAGAAAAGTAAAATTTATTAATTCTTATTCATATATTTTTAGCCCCAGACCTGGGACAGTCTCCGAAAATCTAGATTTAATTGATAAAAAAATCTCATTTGAAAGATTAGAAAAAATCCAAAATATATTGTTTGAAAATCAAATTCAAATGAACAAATCCTTAGAAAAAAGTGTTGTAGAAGTTTTAGTCGAAAATTTTACAGATGATAAAACTAAAACATTTGGAAGATCTAAGTACATGACATCGGTAATTTTTGATGGTAAAAAAAGTGATATCGGAA
>CABYNK010000025.1 GCA_902520355.1 uncultured Pelagibacteraceae bacterium | reverse complement strand
TTAATTTTTACTCAGTTAAAAATTTTAGTAAAATATGCGAGTTAAATATATCAGATTTTAATACTGAAAATTGTAAATATACTACTCTTAAAAGATCATCACTTATTAATTTTTTGAAAAAAGATTTAGAAAAAGAAATAAAATTTGATCATACTATTTCAAAGATAGAACAACAAAATCAAATCGTTAAGATCACCTTTGAAAATGATAAAATTTATGAATTTGACTATCTAATTATTTCAGATGGAGTCTTTTCAAAGAGTAAAAATCTTTTATCAAAAAATCAAATTGAACCAAAATTTAATGATACGTTAGCTATAAGAGGAATAATACCAAGCTCTTCAAACATAGCTGATAAAAAAAACATCTCATTGTTTTTAGGTTCAAATTTTCACTATGTTATTTATCCCGTATCTCCTGATGGGGATTTAAACTTTATAGCTGTAATGAAATATCAACTTTCAGAGGATGAAAAAAAAAATTACTCGTTGTTTAATGACGATATTTTTATTAATAAGATTTTAGATAAAGCTCCTCACTTAAATAGAGAATTTTTTAATAATATTAAGGATCTAAAGATATATCCAGTATTTATTAGCCATGATTTTTTCAAAGTTAAAAACAATAATATCCATTTAATAGGAGATGCTTTTTTTGCTTTTCAACCATCATTTGCTCAAGGTGCATCACAATCAATAGAAGGCGCATATGAATTATTTGAGAATATTGAGAATAATACTGAAAGTAATTTTTTTAAAAATAGAGTTAATAAAACAAAAATGGTTAATAATCGCTCAAAATTTAATCAATTTGCTTTTCATTTATCTAATCCTTTAACAACTTTATTAAGAAATATTTTTTTAAAAAGATTAGTAAAAAACAAAAAGTTTTTAGAAGGTTATCTTGGTAAAATATACAAAAACTAACTATTAGAAATCAATCTTTGTCTTAAATGATCGATAGGAACTGCGTTTCCATTCAAGTTATAATGCCAATAGGTCCATCCATTACAGCTTTCAGCACCTAAGATTGTAGCTGCTACTTTATGAATTGAGCCTTCAGTTTGAGCATGTTTGATACTGCCATCAGCCATAATTTTTGCACTGATTTTCTTTTTATTATCAAAAATAGTAGTGCCTGGTTTAATTATTCCTAATTCAACTAATGACCCAAAAGGTATTCTTGGCTTTGATCTACCATTTTGCAAAGTATCTAAATAATCATCTTCTATAGGTTTTGCTTTCTTTAATCTTTGTTCGGCAGCTTTAAAATAAGTTTTTTCTTTTTCAATTCCGTAATAATTTCTACCCAATTTTTTTGCAACTGTTGCTGTTGTTCCTGATCCTAAAAAAGGATCTAAAACTAAATCATTTTTATTTGAAGTTGCTAATAAAATTCTGTGAAGTAGAGCCTCAGGTTTTTGAGTAGAATGGACTTTTTTACCATCCTTTTTAAGTCTTTCAGAGCCATTACAAATTGGTAATTCCCAGTTAGATCTCATTTGAAGATCGTCATTTAAACATTTTAAGGATTGATAATTGAAAGTGTATTTTGATTTTTTAGACTTAGATGCCCAAATTAAAGTTTCGTGGGCGTTTGTAAAGCGCGTTCCTCTAAAATTTGGCATAGGGTTTTTTTTATTCCAAATGACGTCATTTAAAATCCAAAAACCCAAATTTTGAATAGCTGTTCCAACTCTAAAAATGTTATGGTAACTACCAATTACCCAAATAGCTCCATTTTTTTTTAAAATTCTTTTACATTCACTTAACCATGAATAAGTAAAGTCATCATACTTTTTAAAATTTTCAAATTGATCCCATTTATCATTTACTGCACTTACTTTAGATCTATCTGGTCTTGTTAATACACTTTTTAATTGTAGATTATAAGGGGGGTCAGCAAAAATTAAATCAAAAGTCTCATCAGGAATTTTTTTTAGCTCCTGAAGGCTATCTCCGTTAATTAATTTATTTTTAAAATCTAAATTCATCTTGAAAAGATAAATTAGACTCCAAAAAGATTCTTGGGTCAACCTATGATTGAATTATTTAGACTCGTTTTGTATGACTTGTCATGGCGATAACTATATATTGTGTTTTTACGTGAAAACTATTTTAGTCTATTTATTGGTGAAAAGTTTTTCCTGTGATGCTTTGTAATCCCTAAAACCTTTATTGCTTTTAAATGTTGACTAGTACCATATCCAAAATTTTTTTGCCAATTATAGCCTTTAAACTTTTTACTTAAGTCTGAGATCATTTTATCACGTGTAACTTTAGCAATAATTGATGCCGCAGAAATAGATGGAATTTTTTGGTCACCTTTAATAATAGATTTAAGTTTGTAATTTTTTAAATCAGGTAATTTATTTCCATCAATTAATACGTATGAAGGTTTTTTCTTAAGTTTTTTGATTGCTCTTTTCATTGCTAATAAACTGGCATTTAAAATATTTAATTGTTCAATTTCTTTCAATGATGCCTTTCCAATTGCCCAAATTGAATTTTTTTTAATATGGCTAAACAAGACTTTGCGTTTAGAGCTCGATATACTCTTTGAATCTTTTAGTAGTTTTGTATTTATAGATTTTTTTAAAATAACTGCAGCTGCATAGACTGGCCCAACCAAGCTTCCTCGACCGACTTCATCTACACCAGCAATTATTTTCATTAAATTATAATATTTAATTCCTCTACTTTTTTTCTTATTTTTTTAAGATCTTCCCATGAGAACCTCTTTTTATCTGGATATCTTATTAAATAAGATGGATTAAAAGTGATAATTACAGGTATTGTTCTATTTCCAATTATAATTTCTTTCCAATCTCCTCTTTCATTCGAAATTTGATTGTTCAGGCCTGTTACCGCCTCCATTGCAGTGGAGCCCATTAATACCAAAATTTTAGGATTAATAATTGAAATATGTTCTTTTAGGAAAACTGAATATCTTTTTATTTCTTGAGTGGTAGGCTTTCTATCATTTGGTGGTCTAAAATTTATTGAATAAGTAGAGTACACTTTTTCTTTTTTGATGTTAATAGCTAAAAGCATCTTGTTTAAAAGTACACCTACATCTCCACAAAATGTTTTAGCTTCCAAGTCCTCTTTTTCATCAGGAGCCTCCCCAATTAACATTATAGGACTATTTATGTCCCCATCTCCCATAACTAGATTTTTAGAATTATTTTTTAAATTACAATCTTTAATTGAATTGATTTTTTTCTTTAGCCTCAATATTCCATCTTCTTTTGCTGTTTCATTTTGAAGGCTATTTTCTGTAATAATTTTAAGTCTATTTATTGGTCTATCACTAAATTCAAATTTTGGCTCTATTTTATCTAAAAATCTTTGATCATATTTGGCATTTTGATTTAACATCTTTTTAGTCATAAAGTGCAGTTATGTTTGTCAAAAATATAAAATTTTTGTTGATAATATTATTACTTTATCAAAATACCCCGCATTCTAAAAGCGCTAGTTTTGATGATTTTGACCCTAAAAATTTATCGAAATATTTTTCTGGAATTGTAGCATTTGAAAATAAAAATAATTCAAAGGCGTTAAATTTTTTTAATACTTCTAAGATTTTATTAAATAAGCATGAACCTTATTTAAAGAGATATGTTTATTCTTTAGTTTTAGAAAATAAAGTTAATCAAGCTATTAATGTTATTAAACAAAATAAAAATAAATCTGAATTTTTTGAAAAATACTTATTATTAATAATAGACAGTATAAGAAGAGATGATTTTTCAAAAGCATTGGATTATATATCTGAGACCGAAAAATATATTAAGCTTAACCGATTTAATACAGCAATTCTAGATAATTTGAGAAACTACGTTTTTGTTTTTAGTGAAAAAAGATTGCCTAATGATGTAAAAAATTATGGAAATCTATCAGTAATTTCAACAACCTTTCAAAGATGTTATTTAGGGGATGTAAAAACAAAATCTTTTTTCTCTAAGTTGGTAGACAATGATGATGCGGACTTAACTAGATATACTTTCTTCTATTTAAATTATTTAATTGAAAATAATCAAATAGAGGAAGCTAAAAAAATCACTGAAGGTATTAAATTTATTAATACATCTTTACTTATGTCTCAAGGAAAAAGTTGGATTGAAAATGGCAATGAGAGAAAAATGAACGCTGTTTTTTCATGTAAAAACCATAATGATTTAATTAGTGAATTTTTGTTTTTAATATCTAATTTACATTCTGCTCAAGAGGACTATATGAGATCTAATTTTTACTTATATTTGTCCAATTATTTGAATCCAAAATTTCATTATAATTTATCAATGATTGCTGAAAATCATTATTCTAATAGAAAATTTGATCAAGTTAAAAAGATTTTAAAAAGATTTAAACAAGAAGATGATTTTTATTATTGGTATAGATTAAAAAAAGAAGCTCAAATTATCTCAAAAGAAATTAGCCAAAAGGAGTCATTAAAATTTATCAAGTCTAATTTTGAAAAAATTGAAAAACCAAATGAAAAAATCTTATTTGATATTGCTAATTTCTATAAAAATGCAAAAGAATATGAGCAAGCTATAAAATATTACACTGCAGTCCTAGAAATAGTTGGTGATGATTTAGAAATTAAATCAGATTTATTCTATAGAAGAGGAGCAAGCAATGAACGAATGAGAAATTATGAAGAAGCTGATAGAGATATGCTTTTATCCTTAGAAATTGATCCTGATGATGCATATGTTCTTAATTACCTAGCATACTCTTGGTTAGAGAGAGATCATAAAATTATGGAGGCTATGGAAATGTTAGAGAAAGCATATTCTTTAACAGAAAATGATCCTTACATAATAGACTCAATTGGTTGGGCTTATTTTTTAATAGATGACTATGTAAAAGCAGAGTCATATTTAAAAAGAGCAGTCGAACTAATGCCTGACGATGCAATAGTAAATGATCACTACGGAGATATTCTTTGGAAGTTAGGAAGAAAAATACAAGCAAGATATTTTTGGAAAAGTGTATCTAAAATGGAAGATATTGATAAAGATTTATTACAAAAAATAAATCTAAAAATAATAAAAGGGCTCTAAGATGAGCTATTCCAGTATCAAATCATATGCTAAAATTAATTTAGCTCTTAATGTAACTGGCAAAACTTCTGAATTGCATAAAATTGAAAGTATTATTGGTTTTGTTACTCTACATGATGTTATTTTAATTAAAAAAATTCAATCTAAAAAACATATAATTTCATTTAAAGGAAAATTTTCTAAAAATATTAACAAAAAAAATACAATTTCAAAATTATTAAAAGTTTTAGAGAAAAAAAAGCTATTAACAAGTCATAAGTTTGAGATAAAAGTAAACAAATATATCCCATCAAAATCTGGATTGGGAGGCGGATCTATGAATGCTGCAAATATATTAAAATATTTGATTAAGAAAAACTTTATAAATCCTAGTAAAAGTCAATTAAGTTCAATTTGTAATTCAGTAGGGTCAGATGTAGTCCTAGGTCTTAATTCTACTTTTACAATTCTTAAATCCAATAATCAGATTAAAGAATTTAAAAACTGTAAAAAATTTTATGCCCTAATTGTTAAACCTGGTTTTGGATGTTCAACAAAAGAGATATTTTCAGGTGTTAAAAAATTCACAAAGCCCAGATTTAATAAATCCTCTAAAAAAATATTTAGCTTTGATAACCTGAAAAAACTGAATAATTCTCTTGAGGTAATTTCTCTATCTAAGTTTCCAAAATTAAAAAATATCAAACATTTTCTTGAAAAATCTTCAAATAAGAGTTTTGCAAGAATGACAGGATCAGGTTCGGCAATTGTCGCATATTTTAAATCTAAAAAATTATGCAATGATGTTAAAAAAAAATTTAGTAGAAAATATAAAAATTGCTGGTGTAAAGTTGCAAAAACTATATAAATTCTTTTTTTTGTGTTATACGAAATTAGATTGGGGCGTAGCCAAGCGGTAAGGCACGGGTTTTTGGTACCTGCATCCTAGGTTCGAATCCTAGCGCCCCAGCCAAATATGATAAACTTTTTTAATAAAATATTCTCGAGCTCGAAAAACCTTTACTCATTTAAGAACAATATTAAAAATCTTTCATCAACAACACCTGTGAAAAAAATTTTTGAGGCTATTAATTCTCATTCATCTGAAAGTGAAATTAGATATGTTGGAGGTTGTTTGAGAAAAATATTAAATAATGAGAAAGTTGACGACATAGATTTAGCAACAAATTTGAGTCCTTTAGAAGTTTCCGAAATCTTAAAAAAAAATAATATCAATTTTTACGAGTCGGGAATAGAGCATGGAACAATAACAGCAGTTATAAATGATCATAAATTTGAGATAACATCTCTAAGAGAAGATATTTTTACAGATGGAAGACACGCTAAAGTAAAATTCTCTAAAGATTGGAAAGAAGATGCCGCGAGAAGGGATTTCACTATTAACTCTATTTATGCTGATTTAGATGGAAATTTATTCGATCCTTATAATGGAAAAAAAGATATTGAAGTAGGGCAGGTTAGCTTTATAGGCGACCCTGAAAAAAGAATTAAAGAAGATTATTTAAGAATATTAAGATACTTAAGATTTTTTTTAGATTATTCAAAACAACCTCATAAAGAAGAAGTAATAAAAGTAATAAAAATTAATATTAATGGTATTTCTTTATTATCTAAAGAAAGATTACTAGATGAATTAAAAAAATTACTTAAATCAAATCAATTGGAAAAATTATCAAAAGATAAATTTAGTATCGATTTATTATTATTAATTTTTCCAGAGCTAAAAAATATTAAAAATGTAATAAATACAATCAAAGTTAAGAAAGAACTATTTGTTGAATTTGACTTAATGTTTATTTTATTTTTAATGATAATAGATGAAACAGATAATTTAGAATATTTCTTATACAAATATAATATTTCAAAAAAGGAACAAAAAAGAGCTTACGCAATCAATAAATTTTACAATGAAAAAAATGTGTCAAAATCCTTAAATGAAGCTAACTTGAATAAGGTTTTATATTATGATGGTAAGCAAGCAGTATTAGATATTTTAAATTTTAAAATTATAAAAACAAATAAAGTAGATAAGAAATTATTTAACTTACTAGAATTATATAAAAATAAGGTTATGCCCAGTTTACCTGTTGGAGCTGATTTATTAATGAATAAATATAATATACCAAAAGGAAGACAATTAGGAAGTATGATCAAACTAATTGAAGAGGAGTGGGTGAGAAATAATTTTGAAATATCTGAAAAACAAATTGATCATATTGTTAAAGGTTAAAGATATTTTACGTCTTTGACTTCAAAATTTTTTACCCCAGCAGGTGTATTTATTTCTACAAGATCATTTTTATTTTTTCCAATAAGACCTTTGCCTATCGGCGATTGAAAATATAATAATTTTTTCTTTAAGTCTGCCTCATCTTTTCCAACAATCTTATAATCTATCTTCTCACCTGTATCTAAATTTTCAAGAAATACTGTAGAACCAAAAATTACTTTGCCATCATTATTTATTTTAGTAACATCGATCACATTTGCTCTTGCTATAATATCATTTATTTCTGTTATTCTTCCTTCGTTATGAGACTGCTCTTCTTTTGCAGCATGATATTCAGCATTTTCTTTTAAATCTCCGTGAGATCTTGCTTCAGCAATTGCAGCAACTATTTCAGGTCTTTTTTTTTCTTTTAAAAAAATTAATTCCTCTTTTAATTTATTTAATCCATTTAGGGTGATCGGCTCTTTATCCATTTTATTTCCATTTTGCATGAGGAGGTAATGACATTAAAATTCCCTCAACATTACCGCCAGTTTGTAATCCAAATTTTGTACCTCTGTCATAAAGTAAATTGAATTCTGCATATCTTCCTCTTTTAATATATTGATTTTCTTTATCTTTAGAAGTCCATTTTTTTTTAACTTTTTTACTTATAATTTTTTGAAAAACAGACTCAAAAGTAATACCAACATCTCTAACAAACTTAAAATTTTTTTCAAAATTATCTTTTTTATAATCAAAGAAAATACCACCTATACCACGAGGTTCTTTTCTATGAGGTAGATAAAAATATTCATCACACCACTTTTTATATTTTTTATAATATTTTTTATCGTGCCGATCACACATATTCTTAAGCGTTTTATGAAATTCATCTCTTTCTTTATTATCTTTTTTGGAGGGGGTAACATCAATACCTCCACCGAACCAATCAAAAGTGGTGCAAATATATCTAGTGTTGAAATGCATCGCAGGAATTAAAGGGTTTTTCATATGCATTACAACAGATATACCTGCTGCCCAAAACCTAGGATCTTTTTGAGCACCAGGTATATTTTGTTGAAATTTTTTTGGAAATTTTCCATAAACTTTGGAAAAATTTACACCTACTTTATCAAAAATTTTTCCATTTTTTAAAATTCTATATTCACCACCACCTTCATCTTTTTTTAAATGTCTCTTCCATGTGGTTGAATTAAAACTGATCTTATTTTTTTCAAAATCACTAATAGTTTTACAGAATATCTCCTGCAATGATTTAAACCAATTACTTGTTAATTTTTGTTTAATTTCTAAATCCATTTAGATCAATTCATTTTGTTTTAAACACTCAGCCAATATTATAGCAACAGAAGAGGAGATATTTAAAGAACGCTTATTATTTTTCATTGGAATTTTTAATTTATTGTTTATCATTTTATGCACATATTCAGGTACTCCCGCACTTTCTCTTCCAAATAAAATTGTATCATTTTTTTTAAACTTAAAATCTGTGTATGAGCTAGAGGCTTTTGTTGTCATAAGTATAATTCTTTGATTCTTTTTTTCATCAAAAAATTGATCTGAACTTTTATAATACTTAATCTCTTTTTCATTCATATAGTCCATAACAACCCTTTTAAATCTCTTATCATTTAATAAAAATCCACAAGGCTCTATTATTTCTAATTTCGCTCCTAAACAGGCACACGTTCTAATGATAGCAGCAGTATTTTGAGGAATATCAGGTTCAAATAGTGCAATTTTAGGGCCTTCATTATCAAGATTATGTGTCATTCTATCAGTAGAAAAATAATACTTTTTTATTATATGTAATCATATATTAACAAGCTAAATCAACATATAGAATTATAAGAGCTTATAAACAGTGGAAAAAAAAACTAAAAGAAGAGACTTTTTATTTACAGCTACTTACGCCGTTGGAGCGGTAGGAGTAGGCGCTGTGGTTTGGCCGATGATAGATCAGATGAACCCTGATGCTTCAGTGAAAGCTTTAGCAAGTACCGAAGTTGATGTAAGTGCAGTTGATCCGGGAAAAACTATTACCGTACTGTGGAGAGGAAAACCAGTTTTTATTAGAAGAAGAACACAGGAAGAAATCGCAGAAGCTAAATCTGTAAAATTAGAGGAATTAAAACATCCAGAAAAAGATGAAGATCGTGCGAAAAATCCAGAGTGGCTTGTTATGCTTGGAGTGTGCACACATTTAGGCTGTGTACCTTTAGATCAAAAAGGAGATTACAACGGCTGGTTTTGTCCGTGTCATGGTTCTCATTACGATATTTCAGGAAGAATTAGAAAAGGTCCAGCCCCGACAAATATGGAAATACCAGAATATAAATTTGTTGATGCTAACACAATTAAGATTGGATAATTTTTATGAGTGATCACGAATACACACCAAAATCTAAAGTTGGAAAATGGTTTAATGACAGGCTACCACTTTTAACATTAGCAAATCACCTAACAGATTACCCAACACCAAAAAACTTAAATTACTGGTGGACTTTTGGCGGAATTCTTACTTTTTGTTTAATTACTCAAATTGTAACCGGATTAGTTTTAGCAATGCACTATATTGCACATGCTGATATGGCGTTTCAAAGTGTCGAACACATAATGCGAGATGTAAACTACGGATGGTTAATTAGGTACATACATGCTAACGGAGCTTCAATGTTTTTTTTAGCAGTTTACATTCATATATTTAGATCTTTATTTTACGGCTCCTATAAATCACCGAGAGAAATTATATGGATTATTGGAATAATTATTTATCTTTTAATGATGGCAGCAGCTTTCCTAGGCTATGTATTGCCATGGGGGCAAATGAGCTTTTGGGGAGCTACAGTTATTACAAATCTGTTCAGTGCAATTCCTTTAGTAGGTGAAGGAATAGTAACATGGTTATGGGGAGGCTATTCGGTAGATAACCCGACACTTACAAGATTTTTCACTCTACATTATTTAATACCTTTTTTAATTTTAGGTTTAGTGGTTCTACATATTTGGGCTCTTCATGTGCCTGGAAATAATAATCCAATTGGTATCGATATAAAGAAACCATCAAAAGATACAGTTCCATTTCATCCGTACATAGTAATTAAGGATGGTTTTGCATTATTAATGTTTATGATAGTTTTTGCCTTTTTTGTTTTTTATACACCAAATATTTTAGGCCACGCTGATAATTATATTGAAGCCAATCCTCTTGTAACACCAGCTCATATTGTTCCGGAGTGGTACCTGTTACCTTTTTATGCAATTTTAAGATCGGTTCCTGATAAACTTTTAGGTGTTATAGCAATGTTATCAGCTATTCTTATTTTAGCTGCACTACCTTGGTTGGATACATCAAAAATTAGATCTGCAGTTTTTAGACCTTTGTACAAACAGTTTTATTGGATCTTAGTAGCTGATGTTTTAATTTTGGGATATGTTGGAGCTATGCCAGCAGAAGGTCTTTATTTATTAATTGCACGGATTGCTACTGCATATTACTTCCTTCATTTTTTAGTCGTACTACCAATTTTAGGATTTAAGGAGAGGACTACACCAGTTCCTTTAAGTATAACGGAACCTATTTTGGGTGGTTCACCAAATCTTGCTGCGGTAAAAAAAAAGGATGGCTTTAGAAATCAGTGAAAAATTTTTTTAGAATATCATTTTTAATTGCACTATTTCTTGGATTTCAATTTAACTCTAACGCAGCTGAAAAGGTAGAATATTTAAAAACAGATTGGAGTTTTAAAGGTCCTTTTGGAAAGTTTGATAGAGCGGCCCTTCAAAGAGGATATCAGGTTTATCAAGAGGTATGTTCTTCATGCCATTCAATGAAATATTTAAGTTATAGAAATTTGGTAGAAGAAGGTGGACCTGAATTTTCAGTTGACCAAGCAAAAGCTATTGCGGCATCTTTTGAGGTAAAAGATGGACCAAATGCGGATGGTGAAATGTTTACGAGACCAGGAAGATTGTCAGATAAATTTGTGATGCCTTACGATAATGAAAAAGCAGCTCAAGCAGCAAACGGTGGCGCATATCCACCAGATATGACTGTTTTAGTAAAAGCTAGAGGTGGTGGAGTTGATTATATTTACTCACTCCTTCAAGGATATGATGATCCGCCAGCTGGAGTGACTTTAGATGATGGTGTTTACTATAATAAATACATGTATGGAAATAAGATTAAAATGTCTAATCAACTTTCTGACGGTTTAATAGAATACTCAGATGGTACAAATGCTTCAGTCGAACAAATGGCAAAAGATGTTACGACTTTTCTAATGTGGACTGCAGAGCCTCATTTAGAGACACGTCATAAAATGGGTTTTAAAGCAATAGTTTATCTTATTATTTTAACAGTCTTAGTTTACTTTAGTATGAAGAGAATCTGGTCACGTATTGAAACGAAAGTTTAGAACATCGCCGTCTTTCACAATATAATCTTTACCTTCTAATCGCATTTTTCCATTTGTTTTGGAGTTTACCCACCCACCATTTTCAACGAAATCATTATAAGAAATAGTCTCAGCTCTGATAAATCCTTTTTCAAAATCTGTATGTATTTCACCTGCAGCTTTTGGAGCTAAACAATTTTTCTGAATAGTCCAGGCTCGTGTTTCCTCCGGTCCTGAGGTAAAAAAAGTATCTAATTCTAAAATCTTATAACCTTTTTGAATTAACATATCTAAGCCAGTATCTTTTAATCCAATCATTTCCATGTAGTTTTTTCTTTCTTCACTATTTAATTCATTAATTTGATTTTCAATATCAGCTGATACAATTAAAGTGTTCTCTAAATCAAATTTTTTTAAAAATGACTTAGTATAATTGTTTCCGTTTTGGACACTCTTCTCATCAACATTACAAACT
>CABYNK010000024.1 GCA_902520355.1 uncultured Pelagibacteraceae bacterium | reverse complement strand
ATCTGGAACTTTTATAATTGTTGGGGGTACTGGAAAATATGAAAAAATTTCAGGAACTGGTTTTTCTAGTAGACAGAATCTGAAAGGTAAACAGGGATTTGCTCACTCAATGAACCAAATGAGTGGTGAATATAAATATTAAATTAAAAGGAGATAAAATGGAAAAAGAAATGTTAGTAGTGGCTAAATTAAAAGAAGGTATGTTAGAAAAGTTTATGGGATTTATGCAATCACCAGAGGGTTTGGCAGAAAGAACTAAAGTTGCAGTAGTGGAAAAAACTATTGGAACGGTAGCCCCAGATAAAAAAACTGTAATGTTTAAGATATTTTGCATTGATGAACCTGCATTACATAAATTTATTGAAGGTACCGAGGTATCAAAACCTGTTATGGATGCTGTTATAGATAGCTATTCGATTTATGATTTAACAAAAGTGAAATAGGAGAAATATGAAAAACTATATAGTAACACATACTTTTAAATCAAAAGAAGCAAAAGCTAAAATGATTGAAGTTACCGGTTCAATGTCAATGGAAGATATGACTAAAGCAATGACAAGTGAAAATGCAAAATGTCAAATGAGCTGGAATACACCAGGAGATAATTTAACGATGTATTGTTGGTGGAAAGGTACTAATCCAGATGCAATTAATAAACAATTAGAGTCTATGAACGATTTTTATGAACCTCATAAATTTGTTGAGTGTACAGATGATGTCATAGATTTTAATGCTAAATAAAAGTATCTAAACTTTGACTCAATAAGGAGAAGCAATGAAAGTAATCTATACTAGAACAATGAGAGTGAAAGATGATGGCCTAGGAAAAGCTATGGAAATTGGAAAAGGATTAGCAGCAGTTAGAAAAAAACATTATCCTAACCATGATGTCTATTTTTCTTTTCAAATGGGTGGAGATCCAAGAACAATAAGAGAAACTTTAATTGGATCTATGTTTGAAGGTGATAATGACGCTGACGCTAACATGTCTGCAGATCCTGAATATATAAAACTTCAAGAGCAATTAAAAGATGTTGCTATAGAAGGAACAATTGAAGATGAGATCAGACCGATCTTTAGTGAATAAATTTAACAAAGGATTAAGGCAATAGTAATGATAGATAAATTTGGTGGAATATTATACTTAGCCGTATTTTTAATTCACTTTATAGGATTTGCTTACTATGGATTTAGATGTGTGTTTCAAACACAATCTTTTTTAAATCAATATGGAATGCATGATACAGGAGCAGGAATTGTAAGATTTTTTGGTTCAATATTTATTGGTTCTACTGTGATGGCAATTTATGTAGGATTTATTAGACCTAATGGATTAGAAGCAACTTGGGCATTTTTTAATCTAATATTCTTACAAAACTTATCAGCATTTATAGTTGGTTTTTATAGTACAAAAATAAACAAACTTGGACATACAGATAAAACTTCGGATGAAGCGATTTATGCCCCTTTATTTTTAACTATTTTAAGTGCTGTACTTTGTTACGGTTTAGCTGATAAAATTTATATTTAACGATTAAGGAGGTTCGTATGGGAATATTAGTTAAAGGTGAAATTACAATTACTAAAGGATTTAAAACGTGGAAAGAGATGGTTTATGCTCAGGACGAAAAATTAAAAGAGCATGGAATAAAGTTTATTTTTGCTGGCACACAAAAAGATGATCCATCAAAACTTCATACAGTAATGCAATTTCCGAACATGGAAGCACTCCAAGCTTTTAGGGATGATAAGCAACTTACTGAGAAAAGAAGAGAGGCTGGAGCTGTTATAGAAAGTGCGTTAATGATACCAATTTCAGATGAGTATCTTACTAACTATCCAGATGCATATATTAAACACTAAGAGTTTAGGTTATAATAAATTTAAATTAACAAATGAGAGTAATCATTAACAATTAAAGGAAATTTATGTCTATATTAAAAAGATACACTGATGCAATAGATAAAAAAGATGAAGCAACTATGAATGAACTTTTACATGATGATTTTAAGTTCACAATGCATAAATCTGGAAATTTCTTAGGAAAAGCTGATGTTATTAAATGGGCAATGAGTGGTGATATTAATCAAGATAAGGCAAGAGTTGTATATGAAAATGACGAGGTAGGTGTACACCATTCTTTAGTTACATTTAATGATGGAAATGTTGAAGCTGTGATGGCAGTTTATAAATATAAAGATGGAAAAATTGTTAGTTTAGAAACTGGCGCTACTCCTATATCTAAGTAAGTGAAAAAATTTTCATTTATTTTCTTATTTTTTATATTTTCATCATCATTATTCGCTGATGATAATCACCAAAGAGAGATTGATAAATTATTTATACAATTAAAAAGTGCTAATGACTTTGAAAATTCAAAAAAGATAGAAGATAAAATTTGGGATCTTTGGATTACTCATCCATCTAAAAATAGTTTAACAAAGTTATTAGCAGATGGCTCGTCTGCTATGATGGATAATAAACTTGATACTGCGTACAATAAATTTACTGAAGTTATTGAACTTGATCCAAATTGGGCAGAGGCTTGGAATAAAAGAGCAACTGTTTTATATCTAATGGGTAAATACAAACTATCTCAAGCCGACATTGATAAAGTGCTTGCCATTGAAGAAAGGCACTTTGGTGCACTGACAGGTCAAGGTTTGGTTCAAACTTCCCTAAAAAATTATCAAAAAGCTATTGATAGTTATATTGAAGCTCATAAAGTTCATCCATTTATGAAGTCTCCTATGATTATGATAGAAAAGCTTCAAATTGAATTACAAAAACAAAGTATATGAAGAATATAGATTTTTATTTTTCTATAGGCAGTACCTATACGTTTTTATCGGTAACAAGAATTCTTGATGTTGAAAAAAAACACCAAGTTAAATTCAATTGGAAGCCATTTAGTGTAAGAGCAATCATGAAGGAAATGAATAATATTCCCTTCCCAAAAGATAAAATTAATAAAGTGAATTATATGTGGAGAGACATTGAGCGAAGAGCTGAAGGATATGGTTTTTTTGCAAAAACTCCTGTACCCTACCCATTGTCAGAGTTTGATTTGGCTAATCAATTAGCAATTCTTGGTTTAGAAAAGGGCTGGGGGATTGATTATATTAGACTCACTTACAAAAAATGGTTTCAAGAAGGTAAAGAACCCGCTATAGACCCTGGAATTTCAGAGATATGTAATGAACTTAATCTAAATAAAGACGAAATTCTCACACAAGCTAAAACAAAAGACATTGAGGAAAAATATCATTCTAATACAAATTTTGCTCGAGATAAAAAAATCTTTGGCAGTCCATCGTTTATCATAGATAATGAAATTTTTTGGGGAGATGACAGGATGGAAGATGCTATTAAGTGGCTAAAAAAAGATGTTTCCTAAAAAATATTCAAATATTTTATTTATACTTGTAATGGGGTTTGGCATGAGTTTACTTATGACATTAATCATTACTTATATAAATACTGGTATGGACAAGGAATATATTGATAGGTTTTTTAAAGCCTGGTCAATAAGTTTACCCATCGCAATAATCGCTGCTCTTCTTGTGGGTCCTCCGATTAAAAAATTTGTAGATAAAATTACTAAATAAGAATATCTTTTATTTGTGAGTAATGTTATAGCTTTTCTAATTCTTATACTTGCTGTCATATTGGGAACTGCAGCAAATAGTTTTGCAAAAAGTGCAAATGGTTTCACATTGTTAGTTCCTAGTCTAATTACTGCAATTACAATAATTGGCTGCATGTTTACTCTTTCAATAGTAATGAAAACTATACCTGTTGGTATTACCTATGCATCTTTTGCCGGTTTATGCATAGTAGCGACTTCAATTGTTGGAATATATAAATTCAATCAAGTACCTGATCTTTTCACAATCATTGGTTTGATATTAATTATTTCAGGAGTTTTAATTGTTAATCTGCTGGGTAAAACAGGATAATTTATGGCAAATTTATCTGGCTATATCTTTTTAATTTTAGCAATCATTCTTGGGATAACTTCAAATGGTTTTTTAAAATCTACTAATGGATTTACTATAATTGGGCCAACAGTTTTTTGTATTATATCTATAGTTGCTTGTATTTTTTGTTTATCTAAAGCCATGAATATAATTCCAGTTGGTTTTACTTATGCAACATATGGAGGTTTAACAATAACAGCTGTAACGTTATTTGGAGTTTTTAAATATCAACAAATTCCAAACATTTACGGAATAATTGGAATTTGTTTAATTATTGTAGGTGTAATTCTTTTAAATACCTTGGGTAAAACTAGCTAGAAACTGGTTTTAAAATTTTAAGCATTTTTTTATGAAGACTGTTATTTGCAGAGCAAATTATATTTCCTGCTTTCTTAGCATCATCATTTTTCCAAGTTGAGACTACTCCTTTTGCAGCTTCAATAATTGGTATCAAAGCATGAATATCCCAAATCTTATTTCCACATTGAATTACAACATCTAGCTTACCCTCTGCAAAATGAGAATAACTTAAAGCATCTGCACATGGGAACTGCATTCTTTTCAAAATTTGAGGAATTTTTTTTTGTTTATTTAATGATAAACTTCCATGAAAAGCTGCGGACAATTTCATATCAGAATAAGTTGCTTTTTGATTGACTAGTATTTTCTTTTTTTTTCCATTTTCCGAGACATATGCAGAATTAAAGGAAGTATTAAAATAAAATTTTTTAAGAATTGGAAAATTGGCAAGACCTATGACTGGATTACCTTTATAATTTAAAGATATTAAGTTGCTCCACGTTGGATTACCTATAACAAATGATCTAGTTCCATCGATAGGATCAATAACCCATGAATAATTACTTTTAGTTTTTTTGTGTCCAAATTCTTCACCTATAATTTGGTGATTTGGAAACTTCTTTTTAATCTCATTTCTAATGAATCTCTCAAAAGCCTTATCTGCAGTTGTGACAGGGTCATAACCATTTCTAAGTTTGTTTGATACCTTAAAAGGTTTGTTTAATTTAGAGTAATAAAATCTAGTTAATTTCTTAGCTAAATTTTCAATGAATTTAGAATAAAGTTTATAATCTGATGATTTTAAAATTTGCACACCGCTCTAATACTATTTTATTACTATTGATTAAAGTAAAATTTTAAATAATGATTTAAAAATAGATGAAAATAGAGTTAAAAGATAACAAGGTATTTTTTGAAAGCAAAGGTCTTAAAAAAGAGATCCACCCGTTTTGGCTTAGAGAAAGGGTTAATGGAGAAAATTTTGTTGATAAGTCTACCCAACAAAGATTATTCGATCCAACTCAATTACAAGAAAACATTCAAATTAAAAATTTAAATTTATCTAGTGATTTTTTAGAGATTAAATTTAATGATGGAGCTTCAACAAAGATCTCTATAATTGATATTTTTAAAGAATTCTCAAATATTAATTATGTTAAACAAATTGAAAAAATAAAATGGGACTCTTCATTTAAAGATCAAAATACTTTCGAATTCAAGGATAATCTATTTGAAACTGATGAGATGTACAAAGCCTTAGTCAATTTTTATCAATATGGTTTTGTAATCTTTAAAAATGTGCCAACAAAAAATAATTTTATAATAAATTTTGCAAATTCAATAGGAAGTGTGAGACGTACAAATTTTGGTGAGTTTTTTAATGTAAAATCAAAGCCAAATCCAAATGACTTAGCTTATACCTCTTTACCTTTGGCTCCTCATACAGATAATCCTTACAGAAATCCTGTGCCATGTATTCAAATGCTTCATTGTATTGAAAATGAAGTTACAGGCGGTTTGTCAACTCTAGTTGATGGATATACTGTTTCTGAGAAACTAAAAAAAAATTTTCCGGAATATTATAAAATTTTAACAGAGGTAAAGATACGTTTTCAATTTATTGATGAAAGTGTGATTTTAGAGGATTGGGCTGAAATGATACAACTTGATGAAAATAAAAATTTCAAACAAGTGCGTTTTAGTCCAAGATTAGATTTTGTTCCATTAATAGATAAAGAAAAATTAGATTTATTTTATTCTGCGAGAAAAAAAATATCTGAACTTTACAACTCAGAAAATTACAGAATAGAATTTAAACTTCTTCCAGGTGATCTATTAATGATGGATAACTATAGATTGTTACATGGTAGAACCACTTATGATGCTAATGAGGGAAATCGTTTTCTTCAGGGATGTTATATTGATTATGATAGTACCGAGGGAAGGCTTAAACATTTAAAAAGAAAATTTAATTATTAAGATAAATTTTCTATCTGTTTTTCAGCTTCTTTTATTGATCTTTTATAATCTAGTGACATTTGGTCTGCACTTACTACCTCTACCTTTTCTATACCAAAAAAATTTAAAATAAACTTCAACCAGGGAGTAAGAAAATCTTCATTACTATTTAATTTTGTTCCACCGGAGGTGATTACTAAATAAGCTCTCTTATTTTTTAATAACCCTTCTCTTCTACCATTAGGTTTAAATCTAAAAGTTTCTCCAACTCTTGCAGCAAGATCCGACCAGGCTTTTAACGTTGCTGGAGGTCCATAATTATAAATTGGAGCAGAAATGATTATAATATCACTTTCTTTTAATTCTTTTACAAGTGTATCTGAAAGTTTGAACATTTTTTTATGTGTCTCTGTTTGATCTTTTGGATCTATTTTCATCCCAGACTCTGTTAAATTAGATACAAAAACCATTTCATCATTTAGATCTCTATAAATAACTTCATCCTCAGGTTTTTTTATTTTGTCTAAAAGTTTTTTTGCTAAGGCTCTTGAAGTTGAGCCATCTTTTCTAGCACTAGAGTCTATTTGATAAATTTTCATAACTTAATTTAACCAAAATTTTGTAAAAATGGAAAAATATTTAATAAATAATATCCCAAAGCTTGCAATTGATTAGTTAAAATCAAAATACCAGTGATTAATAAAATTATTCCACCTATTTTTGACACTAAATTAATATTCTTTCTAAAGTTTTTTGAAAAGATAAGAAACTTTTGTATTAAATAACCTGATAAAATAAATGGAATAGCTAATCCTATAGAGTAAAAAGATAACAGTAATACACCTTGGCTTAAACTTTCCTCAGTTGCAGCTAAAACTAAAATCGACCCTAAAATAGGTCCAATACATGGTGTCCAACCAAATGCAAAAGCCATTCCTATTAATATCGGGCTAAATATACTTTTATTAATATTTGTTTGAATTCTTTTTTCATAATTTAAAGATTTTAGATTTATTATTCCAATTATATGAAGAGATAAGATAATTATTATTAAACCTGCAGCTATTCTTAATTCATAAGAATTTTCTAAAAAAATTTGTCCAAGAAAAGTTGAGGCTGCTCCAAAAGTTATAAAGACTAAAGAAAAACCAACCGTAAATAGAATAATTGGAAATAAATTGATATTTTTTTTATCAACAAGTTCATTTACAGAACTTCCAGAAATATAAGAAATATAACCAGGTATGAGTGGTAAAACACATGGAGATAAAAAACTTATCAATCCAGCACCAAATGCAATAATTAATTCAATCATTATTTTTCTTTAACAACTTTCAATTTTTGTTCCCCAAGATTGTCTACTCTTAAAATCATTTCATCACCATCTTTTAAATAATCCGGCGGTATCATACCCATTCCTACTCCTGAAGGTGTGCCTGTTGTAATAATATCGCCCGGCATTAAAGTTATAAATTGACTGATGTGTGAAATTAAAAAATTAAAATTAAATATCATAAAACTGGTATTTCCAGTTTGTCTTCTTTTTCCATTAAGATCTAATGATAAATTTAAATCAAATAAATTATCAATTTCATCTTTTGTAACCAAATAAGGACCGAGCGGACCAAAGGTGTCTCCAGATTTTCCTTTTACCCATTGACCACCTCTATCTTTTTGCCATTCTCTCTCACTTATATCGTTGCAAATACAATAGCCTAATACATATTTTTGAGCTTCATCTTCTTTTACATATTTTGCTTTGCTTCCAATAACCATTGCAATTTCAACTTCGTGATCTAAAGACTTTGAATTTTTTGGTATTACAATACTATCGTTTGGTCCAACAATACAATTTGGTGATTTATTAAAAACAATTGGCTCTTTTGGTGTATTAGAATTTGTTTCCTCTGCATGAGCCTTATAGTTTAAACCAATTGCAATAAAATTTGCTGGTTTAATTACACAGGGTCCAACTCTTTGCTTGCTATCAATCAATGGAAGAGAATTTAAATCTAATTTTTTTATTTTATCTAAGTTTTCAAAATTTAAATTCTCTGGTGTAAAATCACTTATAATATTTAAAAGGTTTCGAATATTATTTTGATTGTCTAAAATTGCAGGTATTTCTTTACCTTGCTCACCAACCCTTAAAAGTTTCATTAATTAACCTTTAATACCAAGATGAGTATATTTAATATTTAAATAATCTTTTATTGCCATTGACCCACCTTCTCGTCCATAACCACTTTGTTTAATTCCTCCAAAAGGAGCTTCAGCAATAGCAACCATTGGTGTGTTAACAGCTACTGAACCTGTCTCTAATTGTTCTGATGCAAGATGTGCTATCTCCATTGAGTTGGTACAAACATAACTGCATAATCCAAGCTCATGATTGTTAGCTCTTTCAATTACATCATCGAAAGATTTAAATGATAACATTGGAACTAATGGTCCAAAAGGTTCTTGTTTCATTATTGTAAAATCATCTTTTACATCATCAAATACTGTAGGTTCATAATAAAAACCTTTGTTAAATCCTGATGGTCTTTTTCCACCCAGTAAAACTTTTGCACCCTCTTGTTTAGTTTTTTCAACTAATTCCTCTATTTCGTTTAATCTCTTTTTTGTGGTTAATGGACCTAATTGAGTTTTAGGGTCCATACCATCGCCTATTTTTAATTTTTTTGTTTTATCAATAAATAAATTTACAAATTCATCCTTTTTTTTCTCGTGAATGTAAAATCTATTAGGCGATATACAAACTTGACCATTGTTTCTAAATTTAGCAGTAATTGCCATATCAGCTGCTTTTTTAATGTCAGCATCATCAAATACAATAAAAGGTGAATGACCTGAAAGCTCCATCGTTACTCTTTGAACTTTATCTGCAGCTTGTTTTAATATTAATTTACCTACTCTAGATGATCCAGTAATTGAAATTTTTTTGATTATATCTGAAGCTATCAGTTGTTGCGCAATACTTGGTGGATCACCTGATAAAAGATTTACTACTCCTGGTGGGACACCACATTCTCTACATATATCAACCATCTCCATTACAATTCCTGGAGTTATTACATCAGGTTTGACTATAACTGAGCAGCCCGCAGCTAATGCAGTTGAAATTTTTCTAGCAGATAATACTGCAGGAAAATTCCAAGGTGTTAATGCTGCAACAACACCAACTGGTTGATAGTAAACATGTACTCTTGTATCCTCAAATCTACTTTCAACAGTTTGTCCATAAATTCTTTTTGTTTCTTCAGCATTCCATTCAAAAATATCTGCAGCACCTCCTACTTCACCTTTGGCTTCTGCAAAAGGTTTTCCAACTTCAAGTGTCATCCATTTTGCAAGCACATCTTGCTTCTCTCTCATTTTATCTGCAATTCTTCTAATGATGTAAGATCTTTGCCATGGAGCAGTTTTTTTCCAAACTTCCAAACCTTTTTCAGCAGACTTTAGTGCTCTATCAACATCTTCTGGGGTTGCTTTAGATGCATGCCCAATAATTTCTTCATTTGCAGGATTAATTACTTTATATGTAGATTTATCAGAAGATTGGCACCATTTACCATCAATGAATTGACCAAATTTTTCGTACATTAATTCAACTTAGCATTACTATAGGTTGTGTCTACTATGTAATTTTTACACATCAATTATTTCAAATTAGATGATACTCTTTTATTATTAAAAAGGAGTAAATATGAAAGCATATATAATGGGTAATTATACTGACAAAGCTTTTCAGGGTTTTTTAAAAGATCCAACAAGTGATAGAAAAGCTGTGGTGGAGCAATTAACTAAAGCTATGGGCGGTACAATGCATAGCATGGATATTGTTAGAGGCTCGTATGATTTTGTTGTCGTTACTGACGTTCCAAGTTTTGAAGATTTTGCAGCAATAAAATTAGTTGTAGAGTCATCAGGTGCTGTAAAAAACCTAACATTACTTGAGGCAATTGATTTTACAAAAGCTACAACGAAAGCTAGTAAAATTGGTTACAAAGCACCGGGTCAATAATCTTTTAGTATAACTTCCGGTTGCGGACTGGAAGTTATATTATTTTTTTTTTAATTTTGAAGAAAATTTAAGATTTTCATTATTAAATTGTGAAGAATGTTTTTGGATATACTCATCCATAATTTTTACTTTTTCATCTTCAAATTCAGCAACTTTTCTACTATTTAGATCAACATATAGAGCAAGAACTTCTATGGTTGATGCAAGAAACTTTTTCTCTTTATGAACCATTTCCATTTTATATTGTAGCCTTTTTTTATCATGGTCAAAATAAACTAAATTGACATCAACCTCATCATCAACTTTGAGCTCTTGATTATAAGTAATATTAGACTCTACGATCATAGTACTTTTACCAGTTGTTTTTGCTGAATGCTCACCCATTTTAAAAGTATCATTTAAAATATCTGCTCCAAATTTATCAAATATCAAAAGATAATAGGATACATTCATATGATTATTGTAATCGATCCAATCCTTAATTATTTTTTGTGAGCTTAAGAAAACTGACATAACTTTTAAAATTTTAATTTTTATTTAATGATTAGGATTTTCGTTATCCACTACAAGACATATCTCAGATTTTGTTAAAAATCTTTTACCTGTACCGTTATCTAGAGAAAACATTCCACCAATGCCTTTTACTGCATCAATTGTTAGATCTGTGTGTTTCCATTTTTCATATTGGTCTGCATTCATATAGAAAGGAACACCACCAATTTCGCCTAATTTTATGTCGTTATCACCTAAAGGGAATTCACCTTCTTGAAAACACATCGGTGCACTACCATCACAACAACCTCCAGATTGGTGAAACATTAATTTTTCACCGTATTTCTCTTGAAGTTCTGATAATAAATTAAGCGCTGAGTGAGTTGCTGATACTTTCATTTTTAATCTCTGGCCCATGATTACGAATCATGGACCAGTATATATTATTTGTTTAAAAGAAGCCTAATTTCTTTTCAGCATAAGACACATGTAAGTTCTTATTCTGTCTGTAATGACTAAGCATCATTTTATGAGTCTCTCTTCCGACACCTGATTGTTTGTAACCACCAAACGGAGAGTGAGCTGGATAAGCGTGATAACAATTAGTCCACACAATTCCTGCTTGTATTGCTCTACCCATTCTGTAAGCAATATTTCCATTTCTAGTCCACACACCTGCGCCTAAACCATAAAGAGTATCATTAGCAATTTCTAATGCTTCTGCTTCATCTTTAAATTTAATTACAGACACTACAGGGCCAAAGATTTCTTCTTGAGAAATACGAGATTTATTGTTGGTCTCAAAAATTGTAGGTTGGATATAATTTCCTTTTTCCAATCCACTATTTAGTTTACCAACAGCTCCTCCTGCAAGAACTTTTGCACCTTCTTTTTTTCCAAGATCAAGATAAGATTTAATCTTCTCCATTTGTTCAACTGAAGCTTGAGCCCCAATCATAGTTTCCATTTTTAATGGATTATCTTGAACAACTGCTTTAGTTCGAGCAATACATTTCTCCATGAATTTATCATAGATCGACTCTTGAACTAATGCTCTACTTGGACAAGTACACACTTCACCTTGGTTTAAGTTAAACATTACGAAACCTTCAACACATTTATCTAAGAAGTCATCATCTTTTTCCATGATATCTGCAAAGAATATGTTTGGAGATTTTCCACCTAATTCCAATGTAATTGGAATAATGTTTTGGGCAGCGTACTGCATGATCAATCTTCCAGTAGATGTTTCACCTGTAAAAGCAACCTTAGCAATTCTTTTAGAAGATGCTAAAGGTTTACCAGCCTCTAGACCAAAGCCACTTACAATGTTTACGACTCCTGGAGGTAATAGATCACCTATTAATTCCATCATAACCATAATTGAAGCTGGTGTTTGTTCTGCTGGTTTTAAAACTGAACAATTACCTGCTGCCAAGGCTGGTGCTAATTTCCATGTTGCCATTAATAATGGAAAATTCCATGGAACGATCTGAGCAACTACACCTAGTGGTTCAGGTATGTTGTAAGAGTATTGAGAATTACTAATCTCAGCAACAGAACCTT
>CABYNK010000023.1 GCA_902520355.1 uncultured Pelagibacteraceae bacterium | reverse complement strand
TCTTTTTAATAAACTTAAAATAGATAAAAATTTTATCAATGAGAGAGATAGATACTTTAAAAATTGGGTTGGTAGTCCTACTCGTTTCATCAAATTAGAAAATTTAACACAACACGTGGGTGGTGCTCAAATTTGGTCTAAAGTTGTATCAGATGCAAATGGGGGTGCACATAAAATCTATAATGCAACTGTTCACTGTTTGCTTGCAAAGCGATCTGGGAAAAAAGTCATATGTGGAGACACCGGTGCCGGGTATGCAGGTAAGATGTTAAGTATGGCAGCCAAAAAATTTGGTTTAAAATGTAAAATTTTTATGGGCGCAAAAGATATTAAAAGACAGCAACCAAATGTAAGAGCAATGAAAAAAAATGGAGCAGAAGTTATTCCTGTATACTCTGGAAGTCAAACTCTGGTAGATGCAGTATCTGAGTGTATGCGTTATTGGGTTGCTAATTGTGATAAAGTTGCCATGTGTGTTGGCAGCACTGTTGGTCCAGCTGTCTTTGTTCGCATCTGTGGATGGAGTACAAGTCAAATATCAAGAGAATTAAAAACTCAATTAGTTTCTGAGTTCGGGTCAATTCCAAATAAACTCAAACTTTATAATTGTGTTGGAGGAGGAAGTTCTAGTTTTGGTTTCTGGAATGAGTTTATGGATTACGATAAAAAACAATGTGAATTCATCGGTGTAGAAGCTGGAGGACCAGAAAAGAGTAAAAAACATGCAGCACCATTAACATATGGATCTAAAATAGGAATTCTTCATGGTGCAGCTCAATACGTAAATCAAAATACTGATGGTCAAATAGAAGAAACAGAGTCAATTTCTGCTGGACTAGATTATCCTGGCATTTCTCCACTTCATTGTTTTCTTAAAGATACAAAAAGAGCAAGATACACTGCAGCAAGTGATGAGCAGGCTTTAAGAGCCTACAAATTAGTAACAAAATTTGAAAAATTAAGACCCTCCTTAGAACCAAGTCATGCTTTCTCAGTTGCAATAGCGGAGTCAAAAAGATTTAGTAAAGATACAATTGTTGTAGTCAATAGTTGTGGAGATGCTTACAAAGATCGAGGAATTATAGAAAGAAGATTGGGAAAAAAATATGTCTAATCCAATCAGTCATGCATTTAAAAAAACAAAAAGTGAAAATAGGCCTGCTCTATTAACTTATACAGTCGCTGGAGATAGTTCAAAAAAACAATCTTTGGAAATATTAAAATCAATCTCAAAAAAAGTTGATATATTGGAGATTGGAGTTCCTCACAACACTCCAGTCGCTGATGGAAGTCAAATTCAAACAAGCTCATATAGGGCGATCAAAAATGGAATTAAAATTAACGATATTTTTGAAATTGTAAAAAATTTTAAAAAATTTGACAAAGATAAACCAATTATATTGATGGGGTATTATAATATGATCTTTCAATATGGTGAAAATGAATTTTTAAAAAAATGTAAAATTTCAGGAGTAAATGGATTAATAGTAGTAGATTTACCTTGGCCAGAAAATAAAAAGTTTGCAAGTAAATGTAAAAAAAAATCAATATTTTTTATTCAACTTTTATCGCCAACTACAACTAACGATAGGTTAAGAAAAATAATTAAAGACTCTCATGAAATGATTTATTTTATATCTATGCTTTCTACTACAGGAGGAAAGCTTAAAATTTCGTCTAAAGAAATATTGTCTAACTATGATAAAATAAAAAAAATCAACTCAAAAAAAAATGTCGTAATTGGTTTTGGCATCACTGAAAAAACTATAAAATCCCTAAAAAAAGCTGATGGTTTAGTTGTGGGAAGTGCTATTTGTAAGGAAATAACAAATTCTATAAAAAAAAGACAAAATCCTGTCACAAATGTTTATAATGTGGTGAATAGACTTAAAAATAAAATTAAATGAATTGGATAACAAAAATAATAAGAGCTGGTGAAAAAATAAAAACAGCTATACATAAAAGAGCAACTAAAGAGGAAATTGCAAAAAGTGATTGGACTAGTTGCTGTAAAGGACCAATTTTAAAAAAAGATTTAGAAGAAAATCTTTGGGTATGCCCTGATCCTGGATGTAAAAAACATCATAGAATTAGTCCAAAGCAAAGATTTGATATTTTGTTTGGTAAAAATAATTACGAGATATTCAAAACTCCTATTCCAAAGGATGACCCTTTAGGATTCATTGATAGCAAACCTTATAAAGAAAGATTGAAAAGCGCACGTAAAAAAACAGGCTTAGATTGTAGTATGGTTGTAGCAGAAGGCTATATCAATCAAATTAAAATTACTGCAGTTGCATCAGACTTTGATTTTATGGGCGCAAGTATTGGTGCAGCAGAAGGTGAAGCTTTTTTGTATGCAGCTCAACATGCAGTAGATAATAAACAGCCACTACTCATGGTCGCGACGGGCGGGGGTATGAAAATGCAAGAGTCATCAATCTCATTATCTCAAATGACACGAACTACACTCGCAATTAACGAAGTAAAAGCTGCAGGGTTGCCTTACATAGTTTTAATGGCAGATCCTGTTGCTGGAGGAATTACAGCTAGTTATGCAATGTTGGGTGATATTCATATTGCGGAACCCGGTGCACTAATCGCTTTTGCTGGTGCTAGAGTCATTCAAGGAACTGTAAAAGAAGAATTACCTGAGGGTTTTCAAAGAAGTGAATATGTTCAAAAGACGGGTTTTGTTGATATGATTGTTGAAAGAAAAGATCTTTCTGAAAAAATTGGGATTTTAATTTCAATTCTATTAAATAAGAAACCTGTTATAAGCACTGAAGAAAATGAAACTTCAGAAGATAGTCAGTCACTTACAAAAGCTGCATCCTAAAGAAATAGATTTAAGTTTAGATCGTATAAAAATTCTTTGTGAAAAATTAGGTAATCCTCAAGATAAAATAAAAGCAATATCAGTAGTAGGTACAAATGGTAAGCAATCAACCATTAATGCAATTTTTTCAATTCTCAAAGAATCAAAAGTAAAATGCAATGTTTATACGAGCCCTCATATTCAAAAAATCAATGAGAGATTTATTTTTAATAATAATATGCTTAAGGATGATGAATTAATTGATCTTTTTGAAGAAGTTGAAAAAAAAAATAATCAAAATCCCTTAACTTTTTTTGAGGCTTTAACAGCTTGTTATTTCTATAAAGCTGCTCAATATCCTGATAATATTAATTTAATAGAGGCAGGTTTATTTCATAGATTTGACGCTACAAATATATTAAAAAATAATTTAGCAAGTGTAGTATGCTCTATTAGTAAAGATCACCTCGATTGGTTACCAAAGGGTCAACAAACTATCGAAAAAATTGTATTTGAAAAAACATCCTCTCTTTTAAATTCTAATATAATTGTATCTAAACAAAACTCGGTTGAAACGACTGAAAATATCAAAAAATCAATTTCAAAAAATTTATCTAACAAATGGTTCTTTAATGAAAATTATAGCTATTCTAATGGAGAAAATAGTTTTTTTTATTATGAGGATAAATTTGGTGGTTTAAAACTACCATTACCAAATATTCTTGGACAATTTCAGTTAGAAAATATTTCAACTGCAATTGCAACTGTAAGACAGTTAAATTTAGGAATTAAAGATGATGACATCAAAAATGGAATTACTAAAATTGAGACTATCGGTAGATTACAAGAAATAAAGTCTGGAAAAATTAAAAATTTAATCAAAAATAATCGATTATTGTTAGATGGAAGCCATAATGAAGATGGCGCTAGAGTTTTAAATGAATATCTTCAAACTTTAGATTGTAATAAGCATTTTATAATAGGAATGATGTCTAATAAAGATCATGAAAAATATATTAGCTACTTTAAAGATATTTCGTCTCTAACCACTGTTGATATCCCTAATCAACAAAACGCTATAAGTGGTAGAAAATTAAAAGAAAAATTTAGAAATGTTATTAATATTAAATATGAAGAAAATATTGAAAATGCAATTAGATCATTATCACTTAAAGAAAATGATATTTTAATAATTACAGGATCTTTATATTTGGCCGGTGAAATATTGAATTTAAATTAAATATTTTTTTCTAAAAACTCTTTCATATGGCTTTCTGGTACACCACCAACTTTTCTATCAACTTCAACGCCTTTTTTATATATTATCACTGTTGGAACACCTCTTATTCCTGCAGCGCTTCCAGTATTAATACCACCATCTTCTATATCGGCGTAATAAAAACCAGCCTTATCCTTATACTCAACTGCAAGTTTATCCATAATTGGTTTTAAGGACTTACAAGGGCCACACCAAGCAGCGCTAAACTGAATTACTGAAACGTCTTCACTTTTAATTTTGTTTTCAAAATCCTCATCTTTAAAATCTATAAGCATAAATCCTTTCTATAAACTTGTATCTCAAAGTCAACTAGGCAATTTCATATTTCTTTTCAATAGACATAATAAAATCGTTTATTTCATCTAGTTTATTTAATTCAATTTTATCATCTCTTTTATCTGCTTGATCTCTCAAATAGTCGATTTCATTATATGCCATATTTACCGTTTGCCACTTCTCCTTATTCTTGCTTAGTATGCGTCTAGCAATTTCACTCTTAATATTTTTATATAAATCAGGAGGTAAAATTTGGGGTGCCTCTTGATAAATTATTTTTTGACCAAACCAACTACATCTTTTATCTTGAAATTTATCTAATAATCTCAACTTATTTTCCCAAGATGAGCTGTGCCAAGTTTTAAACAGAGCAGTATCTTTATTAGGAATAAATTTTTCATACAAAGTTTCTTCTGGTAACAAATCTTCCTGGGTTTTGGTTTGCTCTTTTTCCTCTGCTGCCTCTCTATTTATAATTTGTATATTTTTACAAAAATTTTCATTATTTCTGACCATTTGTGCTCTTTTTCTTATTGTATCTAAATCTAGTTCTGAATATGGTTTTTGTTTTAAGGCAAACTCTTTGTCCAAAATTACTGGAGCTTTATTAGTTTTTAAAACTCTTAAAGCCTTAGGACTATATTTTTTTAAAATATCTCTCAATTGATTAACCGGTAAGTTTAATAGTGGTTCTGGATCTCTTCTTAAATCCCAAACATATCCCCACGATGCATAAGATGGATGAAAACAATGATTAGGATGTAGTGTGCTAGTGAGATACATCATATTTCTACCCTTCACATTTTCAAAAATAGAATATATGCCTTCATTTTTTAAAAACGTCTCTACGCTTGTTTTAGTTGATGTTTTTAAAAATGTTTCCCAATTTTCTTTATGTTTATCTTTAATAATTCGAAGGACCTTTAATGAATTTTGAGCATCAACGTAGGCAGTGTGACTTGCTGAAGTGTCGAAACCTTGCATTCTTGATAAAGATTCTAATGCTAGGCTTGGGTTACCTGCCTCTGTTAATTCTGTTTTTAAAGTTTCAGAATTTAAGGTTTGAGCTGCCCTAGCTATGTGTAAACCATCATGTTCACTGTTAGGTGATGAGTGAGTAGCGTAAGGATAACGATTACCCTTAAAAAAATTGAAATGAAACATCCTTCTATCAAAATTTAAATTTGACCACCCCATAAACATTGCTGGGGCACATTTAGAGAAAAAATTTTCAACAGCACCTAAGAAATCATAATGTGAATAATTGCCTTTTGTTAATAAATTAATACTGGTTGAATTTACAAGTAAAGCCTTTGCACTTGGCACCTCACCTTCTGGCATTCGCCCTCTTATATTTAACTTTCCAATTTCTTTTAAATTTTTATCAACTACAACAGCCCCAACTTCAATTATGGATCCCCATATTGTTGAATTCGTGGTTTCGGTATCGTAAATTACAATTTTATCCATTTTTTATTAAACTAAATTATTTATTTCATTAAACTTTTTTAATCTACCTAAAAACAAATTTTGATATGTTGTTAATTCGGGTCCTTGAATCTTAAACTCTTGAAACAAATTATCCACTGTGCAAACCAGAATAACACATGCGTTAATGTTTGAATTGTAAACAACATTATGCGCTAAAGAGTAAGCCGCAGTTTGTAAAAACCAAGAATCTATGTACTCAGCTTTTTTTGGTTTGTTAGACTGCTTGAAATCGATTATTGTTTCTTTTCCTTCATAAACGCCTACACAATCTGCTGTGCCTGCATATCTCTCAGGATAATGCATAGTGCACTCCACACCATATATTTCCTCTAATCTATTTGTTAAACCCTTATCAATAATTTCTTTTGCCATTTTTTTGTATTGTTCATTGTCTTCAAAGAAACTCAAATTTTCTCTACCTAAAAGAAAAGACTCTAAATAGCTGTGCATTTGAGAACCTCTACTACTTGCTGCCTTTGTTATAGCTTCAGCTTCTTTGTGACCAGTTCTTTCTCTCCAGTTTGCTAAGGCTGCTTTATCTTCCTCAGATTTAGTTGCATCAAGTATTGAAGTTACACTCGGTAACTTTGCTTCTCCTAATACATATCTTCTTATTCCATCTTCTGTCGCTCTTGAACTCGTAGGATAGTCATATTTTTTGTTCCAACGCATGTGATTTCTTATAGTCGGTATTATCTAAAAAAAGAAATTATTTTTTGACTTGTTTATTTCTTTCAACAAAACTCTCAACGTTCTCTGTTAGAACAGCTTTTTCAACTTGCTCGGGATCTTTTATATTTTCTAAAGTTCTAGTAATTGATCTTGCATCTTTTCCAAAACTATCAACAACTGTCATAGCCTCTTCAAGTTTTTTTCTTAATTTATAAATATTATCAAAATGACTAGAAAATCTCGTACTTATAGTTTTTAAATGATCATAAATCTCTGTTGCGTGTTTTGAAATTTTAAGAGACTGAAAGCCCATGTGTAAAGACTGTAAATAAGCTGAAAGAGTATTTGGGCCACAAATTACTATTTTATATTTTTTCATTAATTCTTGAGTTAATAGCTCTTTACTGCTTGGGTCTTGATACTCAGTTAATTCTTTATAAAGACTTTCTGTAGGAGCGTACACTATTGCAAAATTTGAAGTTTTAGGTGGAACAATATATTTTTCCATGACACTTTTTGCTTTAGCCTTAAATGCACTTGCTAATTTTGTTCTAGCCTCAACAACTGCCTTCTTATCGTCTGCCTCGTGCGCATCTGTAATTGCCTTAAATTTTTCTACTGGAAAATGAGAGTCTACCGGAACCAAAACATCTCCTTGAAGCTTGATTGCAAATTCTACGTTTTCACTTGTATCCTCTTTCATTTTGACATTTGTCATATATTGAGACGCAGGTAATAAATCTTTAATTAGAGCATCCAAAGAATACTCAGCTAGAGTTCCATATTTTTTGACCCCTGCTAAAATTTTAGTAATTCCCTCTTGACTTTGATTTAAAAGCTTTACTTGTTCATTAAAATTACCAACCTTCTCATCAACTTTAGTAAGTGCCTCAGTCATATCCTTTGTAACCCCAGTTGATAAAGAATTAAATGAGGTAGACATCGAACTTAGAGATGTATTGATTGTAGAGTTTAAGCTATCTTTTAATCTAATAATTTCCGCATTCAAATTTGCTATTTCGTTAGTCTCATCAGCTTTGTTCTTTTTCTTAGACTTTATATTTAAATACAAAATAGCCAAGATTGCTCCAAACATTAAAATCAAAATTATTAATAAAATTGTGTCCATGATTCGTAACTTGTATTATAAGGGATTTTTATGGAATTATATCTTATTTTAAAAATTATTTTTGGAATAGGGGTTCTAATAGCTACTTATGCAATAATAAGAAATTTAGATATCATCAAAATTATTCTCATATACTTTAAAGATAAATTACTTAGAAAGTAATCTAACAAAGTTTTTTAAACCTTTTTTTTTACTATTTTTTTTTGAAGTAAAAATACAAGCTTGAGATTTTAAGATTTCTCCATCTTTCAATATACGCAGGTTATTCGCTCTTAGAGTCTCACCTGTAGATGTTATGTCTGTAATTAATTCAGCTGAACCAGTAAAAGGGTACGCCTCAGTTGCACCTAAACTATCAACCAATTTAAATTGAGTAACACCTTTAGAAAATAAAAAATCCCTAGTTAAATTTGGATACTTAGTTGCAACTCTTAATCTTTTTTTCTTTTTATCTCTAAATTCAAATGCAATTTCCTCAAGGTCAGCTATTGTTTGAACATCGATCCAAGGATCAGGTATAGCTACAACTAGATTAGCATTTCCAAAATCAAGTTTTTTAATAACATTTATTTTGTTTTGAGTATTTATCTCACTTTCTTTTAATAAATCAAAACCAGAAAAGCCAATATCTAAGGAACCATCTCCTAATCTTTCAATAATTTCTCTAGCGTGCAAATATAAAATTTTTATGTTTAATTTATTTTTTATTGAACCTATCAAATCTCTTTCCCCTCGCTCAGAAATAAGTTTTAATCTTTTTTTAGTAAAAATTTTTAAAACATCTTTTCTTAACCGTCCCTTACTTGGTATTCCTATATTTATTAAATATTTCATGATTGATAATTTAAATTAAAAGCTGCTCCAACTGCTGGTGTTTGTTTTTTTGAACCAAGATCAGAAATTAATTTGTCATAACGACCACCATTACAACAATTAATAATTTTCGACTTTAATTTAATGTCTATTTTAAAAACTATGCCAGTGTAATACTCCAATTGTCTACCAAAGGCTGATGAGAAAACCACATTCAATTTAAATATTTTATTTTTTGAGACAGGAAAATATTTCTGATCAACAAAAAGGTTTATTTTATGTTTTTTAAAGAATTTATTTAATTCCTTTGCAGCTTTATTTATTGGACATTTAATTTTTAGAAACTCTTTAATGATTTTCGATGTATTACTTCCTTTACTTGTTCTTCTTGGATCCTTAATCTTTTTATCAAACCTTTCTAAAATTTCTTTTAATGTTCTACCTGCAACAATTGATGATTGACTATCCTTTAACATTTTTAAATATCGTCTTTTATCAACTTCAACAATAGTTGGATCTACATCAGAATTTGTCTCTAGTCTTTTTAGTAAATCACTGAAATAATCTTCTCGCCAAAAATGTCTTGTAAGTCTTAATTTCCATCTTTTCGGTATATCTAATTTAGATATTAGAAGATTAAAAATTTCCACGTTGCCAATAGTGAGTGTGCCAGTTGAGTATTTCAAATTTTTTAGTGATTTAAGAGATGTATTTATTATTTCTTTGTCATCATTTTTTTCATCTTTTGATCCTATAATCTCAAAACCAACTTGATTTCGGATTATAGAGTCCTTTTTATTTTGAGATTTTCTATAAGCCTGTCCGCTATAAAATATTTTTTCTTTGCCCTTTAAATTGTTTTCTAAATATCTGAGACAAGAAACAATGGTAAGGTCAGGTCTTAAACATAATTCATTACCTGTCTGATCTGTAAATGAAAAAATAAATTTTCTAAAACTTTCGCCAGATCTTTGAACTATATGATTGGTCTCAATAATTGATGGTAATTCAATATATTTAAATCCTTTAGACTGAACTGATCTAAGGATTTTGTTAGATAAATTTTTTGATTTCATTTATTAAATTTTCCTTTGGAAATGTAATTTGGTTATTCTCCCCTTTGGCCCCAAATAGATTTTTTAATGTTATTTTATTATCTTTAAATTCATTTTCACCGCAGATAACTGCGACTGGACATTCTCTTTTGTTAGCATAAGTAAGTTGTTTACCTAGATTTTTTTTACTATCCAAAAATATTTCAGAATTGATATTATTTTTTCTTAAATTATCTAAAATTTCGTAATAATTTTTTAAATATTTTTCATCCATTACACAAACAATAACTGGATTTTGTGTATCAACTTCTATTTGATTTAATTGCAACATTGAAAATAACAATCTATCAACACCAATACTCACACCTGTCCCTGGAATATCTACACCCTTAAATCTTGAAATTAATTTATTATACTGTCCACCTGAGCAAATACTTCCAATATCAACTTCCTTACCCTTAATATTTTTTACTTTAAAATTTAGATTTGTTTCAACACAAAACCCATCGTAATAATCTAGACCTCTAACTATCGTAAAATTAGTTTTTACTTGATCAGAGTAATTTCCAAATTTTAAAACTTCAAATAATTCTTCTAATTCTTTAATACCTTCTTGGGTAACAGAATTTTTAAAATTTTCTTTAAGTTCCTTTAGATCCTTAATCTTTAAAAAATTTAAGATTTTTGAGGCTTGTTCATCACTTAAGTTTGCTCCTTTTGTTATTGCTCCGCTTTTATCTTTTCTCTCTTTTTTTAACAATTCTTCAACACCTTTTAAACCAAACCCAGGTTTATCGAGTTTATCTATAGCTCTCATTACTTTGGTTTGTTTATCTTTTTCAATTTTCAAATCTTCAATTAAACCTCTAACAATTTTTCTGTTACTTACGTTGATAGTAAACTGATCATTTTTTAAACCACAATCTATTAATGTATTTGAGATTAAATTACATAGCTCAGCATTGGCTTGTGCTGGATTAACGTTTCCAACTATATCACAATCTGCTTGAGTAAATTCCCTGTATCTGGCATTTCCAGACTTTTCATTTCTGAATACATTTTGAATTGCATATCTTTTATAAATTGAGGGAAGCTCTTGATTATTCTGTGCAACAAATCTAGCAAGTGGACTAGATAAATCATATCTTAAAGTAATATTCTTTTCACCGTCATCAAATGTAAAAACATCAGACATGGGATTATTCTCATCCTCTGCAAGAAAGGAGCCTATATTCTCACTAATTTCAAATGATGGGGTTTCCAATGGATCAAATCCATACTTAATAAAATTTTTCTCAATTACTCTTAATAGCTTTTTTTTAAGAAGTAATTTTTTATTCCATCTATCTTCAAAACCTGAGGGTAATCCAGGAATTAATTTGTTTTCTTTATTCATTTTTTGGTACCTTGAGTAGGTTACGCTCCTACGACTTCGGATCCACAAACCGACGTGATACTATTTCACCATCAAGGCATATCCTTTTTTGTTTTATCTTATTTTGTTGTTATTTAAAATTATAATATAAGTGATTATTCGCTAGCTTTAGCCAGCATGGAAATGAGTGTGCACACCTCTACTAGTTCCTCTTAGAGCAAGTCCTTGAGTACTTGATTTTATTTTGTAATTGATCTCATTTTTATTCATTGTGAGCGTTTTAGACAAAAATTGAAATTATTCAACCCTAAAAAGAAAAGGACGTTTTCTTTTTTTTCAGAAAACGCCCTTGTTAAATATTGAAATTAATCTAATTTTTTTAAATTTACTGCTGAAGGGCCTTTTGGACCATCTTCTAATGTAAATTCTAATTTATCTCCCTCATTTAGAAATCGCATTCCGGCAGCTTTTACAGCGCTAGCGTGAACAAAGGCATCTTTTTCTTTATCGTCTCTTTCTATGAAGCCATAGCCTTTTTTTCCATTAAACCATTTTACTTTTCCTTGAATTGTACTCATCTTTTTACTCGTCCTTTTGTTATTTATTTAAGATAGAAGTTAATTTCTTTGTAAATTAATTTCAAGATGTTTTGGTGGTGCCTCGGGAAGGATTCGCACCTCCGACACAAGCCTTTTCAGGGCTCTGCTCTACTCCTGAGCTACCGAGGCAAAAAGTTAACCTCTAAAGATAATTCTGCCTTTAGTAAGGTCATAAGGTGTCATTTCCACAGTCACATTATCACCTTGTAATACTCGAATTCTGTTTTTTCTCAACTTGCCTGCGGTATGTGCTGTTACTACATGACCATTTTCTAACTGAACTCTAAACATGGCGTTAGGTAACAAGTCAGTTACTTTACCTTTAAATTCAAGTAAATCTTGTTTTGACAAATTTATTTTCTCCTAATTCGTTCTTTCACAGATTGAGCATGTCCAGCCAACCCTTCGTAATTTGCAAGAGTTATAACTGATGGTCCAAGCTTTTCAATACCCTTTTTTGATAAGTTTATATATGAAATTCTTTTGTAAAATTCATTAACACTTATGCCACTTGAAAATTTAGCTGAACCATTAGTTGGTAATATATGGTTTGAGCCAGCATTATAGTCCGTCATTGCCATCACAGCATATTTTCCTAAACAAATAGAACCAGCATTTTTAATTCTTGAAATAAAAGATTTATAATTTTTTATATTTAACTCTAAGTGTTCAGGAGCAATTTTATTCACAATATCAATTATTTGTTTATCTGAGTTTACTTGAATTAAAATTCCATGATTTAATAGACTTTTTCTTGCAATAGCTGTTCTTGGAATTTTTTTTAATTGTTTAAAAATTTCTCCTTTGGTCTGAATTATCAAATCTTTACTTTTTGATATTAGTATGCATTGAGCAAGTTCGTCATGTTCTGCTTGACCAATAAGATCGCTTGCTATCCACCCAGGATTTGAAAATCTATCACCAACAACTGTTACTTCTGATGGTCCCGCTATCATTCCTTCAACACCAACATCTCCAAAAACTTCCTTTTTAGCAGCTGCTACATACTTATTGCCAGGACCCACAATCTTACTAACTCTGCTAATTTTTTTTGTTCCATATGCAACTGCTGCAATTGCTGATGGACCACCAATAGAATATATTTCTTTAATTTTACATTTTTTAGCTGCATATAATACAGCAGAATTTTGTTTTCCTTTATATCCTGGATTAATCATAATTACTCTTTTTACTCCAGCAACTATCGCAGGTATAGCATTCATTAAAACACTTGACGGATAAGACGCGGATGATCCTGGCACATAAATTGCAACTGAATCGATTGGTAAATACTTGTATTCTAGTTTATTTTTAAATTTGTCTGTGTAAGAAATATTTTTAAATTTTTGCAATGAGTGGAACTTATAAATTCTCGAATAAGCAAGGTCGATAGCATTTTTTACTTTAGGATCTAAAGATTCGATAGATCGTTTTATTTGATTTAAACTAGGTTTAATTATTTTGTTTTGATTAAATTTTTTTTCATACTTTAACAATGCTTTATCACCATTTTTTTTTACATCATTAAT
>CABYNK010000022.1 GCA_902520355.1 uncultured Pelagibacteraceae bacterium | reverse complement strand
TGAAAGATCCAAAAGTATTTTGGAAAGAGATGAAAAGTTGAAAGACTCTGAAGCACTTAAAAAAACTTTAGAACATTTTGATATAATTCATAAAGATTTAATATCTATATTTAACAAAAATGATATTAAACAGATTGATAGTTTAAATAAAAGATTAGATCCAAACTTTCATCAAGCAATGATGGAAATTGAGGATGATACAAAAGAGCCAGGAACTATAATTCAAGAAATTCAAAAAGGTTTTACAATAAAAGATCGATTACTAAGGCCCTCTTTAGTTGGCGTAGCTAAGAAAACTCAAGAAAAAGCCACCAAAACAGAGGAAACTAAAGAGAATTCGGAGACTAAATAATGATTGGAATAGCTTGTAGAATTAAAAATAACACTTATATGACGAGAAGAATTAATAATTATGAGTAAAATTATTGGAATTGATTTAGGAACAACAAACTCTTGTGTTGCTATAATGGAAGGTAGCCAAGCAAAAGTTTTAGAAAATGCAGAAGGTGCTAGAACAACACCATCTGTTGTTGCCTTTACTGATGAAAAAGAAAAATTAATAGGACAACCAGCCAAAAGACAAGCTGTAACCAATCCTGAAAATACTATTTTTGCAGTTAAAAGGCTAATTGGAAGAAACTTTGATGACCCGACTGTTAAAAAAGATATAGAAGCGGCTCCATTCAAGATTGTTAATTCAGAAAAAGGAGATGCGTGGATAGAATCTAAAGGAGAAAAATACTCTCCTTCTCAAATTTCAGCTTTTATTTTACAGAAAATGAAAGAAACAGCTGAAAAATATTTAGGACAAGCAGTAACGAAAGCTGTAATTACTGTTCCTGCATACTTTAATGATGCTCAAAGACAGGCAACAAAAGATGCTGGAAAAATTGCAGGTCTTGAAGTTTTAAGAATTATAAATGAACCAACGGCTGCATCATTAGCTTATGGTTTAGATAAAAAACAAAATAAAAAAATTGCAGTTTATGACTTAGGTGGTGGAACATTTGATGTTTCAATACTTGAGCTTGGAGATGGAGTTTTTGAAGTTAAATCAACTAATGGAGATACATTCTTAGGTGGTGAAGATTTTGATAATTCTGTAGTTGAATATTTAATTGCGGAATTTAAAAAAGATAATGGAATAGATTTAAAATCAGATAAACTTGCTCTTCAGAGATTAAAGGAAGCAGCAGAAAAAGCAAAAATTGAATTATCTTCAGCTGAACAAACTGATATTAACTTACCATTTATCACTGCGGATAAAACTGGTCCAAAACATATTAATCTAAAACTCACAAGAGCAAAACTTGAGGCACTAGTCGAAGATCTTATATCTAGAACAATGCCACCTTGTAAAACAGCATTAAAAGATGCGGGCATTACAGCTAATGAAATAGATGAAGTTGTAATGGTTGGTGGTATGACAAGAATGCCTAAGGTAATTGAAGAAGTTAAAAACTTTTTTGGAAAAGAACCTAACAAAAGTGTTAACCCTGATGAGGTTGTAGCAATGGGCGCTGCAATTCAAGCTGGTGTTCTTCAAGGAGATGTTAAAGACGTATTGTTGTTAGATGTAACACCTCTATCTTTAGGTATTGAAACCTTAGGTGGAGTGTCCACAAAATTAATAGAAAAAAATACGACAATTCCTACAAAAAAAAGCCAGGTATTCTCTACTGCTGAGGATAATCAACCTGCTGTCTCTATTAGAGTATTGCAAGGTGAAAGAGAGATGGCTGCTGATAATAAAATTTTAGGAAACTTCGAGCTTGTTGGAATTGCACCTGCGCCTAGGGGTGTTCCTCAAATTGAAGTTACGTTTGATATTGATGCAAATGGTATTGTTAATGTTTCAGCAAAAGATAAAGGTACTGGAAAAGAGCAAAAAATTCAAATTCAAGCTTCGGGTGGATTAAGTGATGATGAGATTGAAAAAATGGTGAAAGATGCTGAAGCTAACAAAGAGGCTGATAAAAAGAAAAGGGAATCTGTTGATGTGAGAAATCAAGCAGACACTTTAATTCACTCTACAGACAAAAATCTTAAGGAACACGGTTCTAAAGTATCTGATGCTGACAAAAAAGCGATTGAAGATTCCTCTAGTCAATTAAAAGAAGCTCTTAAAGGTGAAAACACTGATGATATTAAGAAAAAAACTGAGGTACTAGTTCAAGCCTCAATGAAACTTGGAGAAGCAATATATAAATCACAACAAAACAATAAACCTGATTCTAATAAAGATGATGATGGTAAAGATGATAAAGGAAAAAAAGAGGATAATGTTGTTGATGCTGATTTTGAGGAAGTAAAAGACGAAAATAAAGAAAAGAGCGCATAACATATATTTATCTGTCCGGGGTATTTAAATGGCAAAAAGAGATTATTATGATGTCCTCGGTGTAAATAAAAGTGCATCTCCAGAAGAATTAAAATCTGCATATAGAAAGTTAGCTGTAAAATATCATCCAGATAAAAATCCTGGTGATAAGGGCGCTGAGGATAAATTTAAAGAAGCGAGTGAAGCTTACGGCGTTCTTTCTGATAAATCAAAAAAAGAAAATTATGATAACTTTGGTCATGCTGCCTTTGAAAATGGTGGTGGTGGGCAAGGTGGATTTGGGGGTTTTGGAGGATTTAGTGGTGCAGATTTCTCAGACATATTTGAAGATTTCTTTGGCGACTTTGGAGGAGGAAGAAGAAGCTCTAGACAAAGAAATTCAAATAATAGAGGCTCAGATTTAAGATATGATTTATCGATTACATTAGAGGAAGCTTACACGGGGAAAAAACAAAATATACAATTTTCAACATCAGAAAAATGCAACACATGTAAGGGAAATGGATCTAAGCCTGGGTCTAGTCCAGATAGATGCACTTACTGCGGGGGAAATGGAAGAGTAAGATCTAATCAGGGTTTTTTTACCGTTCAACAAACATGTCCCCAATGTGCTGGGAGTGGAGAGGAAATAACGAATCCTTGCTCAAATTGTAATGGACAAGGAAATACTCAAATCTCTAAAAAAGTATCTGTCACAATTCCAAAAGGGGTTGATGATGGTACAAGAATTAGACTTGCTGGTAAAGGTGAAGCAGGAACAAGAGGTGGTGCTAGTGGTGATTTATATTTGTTTATAAATGTAAAATCTCACGAATTATTTAAAAGATCTGATGTAAACTTATTTTTTGAGTTTCCAATTTCCATAGCAGATGCAGCACTTGGTACAACAATAGAAATACCGACAATAGATGGTAAAAAAGCCAAAATAAAGATACCTGATGGAACTCAAGATGGTAAACAATTTAGACTGAAAGGGAAAGGTATGCCTTTTATGCGTAGAGGAGATTTTGGTGATTTATATGTACAAATTAAAACCGAAGTCCCGGTGTATTTAAATAAAGAGCAAAGAAGTCTTTTAGAAAAATTTAGGCAAATAGAAAATGATAAATCTAACCCAAGTATTAAAAAATTTTTTCAAAAAGCAAAAGATTTTTGGAAAAATTAAGATATTCGATTGTAGTTCATCATAAAATATTTAAGTTGAAATAATTAATACCTAGTTTAATAAATAAATATGATTATCTGGATCGCTTCATATCCAAAAAGTGGAAACACTTGGGTCAGGTCATTTATAACTGCTTACTATTTTTGTGAAAATGGAATATTTGATATTAACAAATTAAACTTAATAGAAGATTATCCAAATAAACAATTTTTTAAAGAAAAAGTTAAACAGGGTGAAATTCATAAACATTGGGAAACCTCACAAAAGGATATTCGTGATCAAAAAAAAGTAAAGTTTTTAAAAACTCATAATTCTTTAATAACTGCATTTGGAAATGACTTTACAAAACCCGAGTATTCTCTTGGAGTTATTTATGTCATCAGAGATCCAAGAAATGTAATCACCTCAGTTAAAAATCATAATGATTTAAATTCTTATGATGAAGCATTAAAATTTATGCAAGACGAAAACAAAGTATTAGAGGACTATCCACATTTAAAAAACTATGCAAAAACAAATATCGTTAACTCTTGGAGAATTAATTATCGATCTTGGTTAAGTAATAAGTCTTTTCGAAGAGTGACGATCAGATACGAAGATATGGTTAATAATCCAACTCAAACTTTTGAAAAGCTAGTAGTATTTGTCAATACTTTAATGAGATTTGATAATAAAATTGATCAAAAAAAACTTAATAATGCTATTGATACAACTAACTTTAAAAGTCTTCAAAAAATAGAAAATGCGGGCAAATTCGGAGAAAATGTATATTCTTTAAAAGACAATAGAAAAATTAAATTTTTTTATCAAGGACCAGAGAATGACTGGAAAAAAAATCTTAATGAAAACATGATAAAGAAAATGAACGAATATTATAAAAATGACTTAAAGTTTTTTCAATATGAAAGCTAAAAAGATAAATTTAACAATTACAGGATGTCTAGGAAGAATGGGGCAGCAACTAATTAAATCTGCCAACAAAGACAACAGATTTAGAATAGGTAGTCTTACAGAAAATAAGACCCAAAGAAAAAAAATCATAGGTATTTTGCCAGAGTTAAATAGCTCAAAGGCTTTTAAAAAGAGTGATATTATAATCGATTTTACAATTCCGAAATGTACAATGGATGTTCTAAAAATTGCTGAAAAACAAAAAAAGAGAGTGATAATTGGGACTACAGGTTTCACTTTAAAAGAGGAAAATATAATTAAAAAAATTTCAAAAAAAATTCCGATACTCAAGGCTGGAAATATGAGCCTTGGAATTAATCTATTAATGTATTTAACTGAAATTGCATCAAAATCTTTGTCTAACAATTTTCTAAGTAAGGTTTTCGAAGCTCATCACAAATTTAAAAAGGATCACCCTTCCGGTACGGCATTAATGTTAGGTCAGGGAATTGCAATAGGAAAAAACAAAAATTTCTATGGAATTATTGGTAAGAAATATTTAAATAAAAAAAAATTTCCTTACGGAAAAAAAATAAATTTTAATTCAGTTAGGAAGGGTAAAATTATTGGTGAACATGAGGTTTTATTTTCCAGTGGTAAAGAAATAATAAGACTTAATCATGAAGCATTTGATAGAGCTCTTTATTCTGAGGGTGCTCTTACAGCCGCTAGTTGGTTAATGAAAAAAAAACCTGGTTTATACTCTATGAGAGACTTAATGAATTTCAAATAATGAATGAAATTCAAAGATCAAAAATAATTCTTGAAATACTTAATAAAACATATCCTAATATTAAAGTCCCTCTCAAAAGTCGAAATGTATTTACTCTATTAATATCCGTTCTTCTTTCAGCTCAATGCACAGATGTTAATGTAAATAATGTCACTAAGAATATTTATCCAAAATATTATAAACCAAAACACTTTATTAAATTAGGTAGGAAAAAAATAGAAACGTTAATAAAAAAAATTGGTATTTTTAGGATTAAAGCGAAAAGTATTTATAATTTGTCAAAAATACTCGTCAAAGATTATAATGGTAAAGTACCCAAAACTTTTGAAGAACTTGAGAAATTACCAGGTGTAGGACATAAAACTGCTAGCGTAGTAATGTCCCAAGGTTTTGGTCATCCTGCTTTTCCAATAGATACTCACATTCATAGATTGGCTCAGAGATGGGGATTAACAAATGGTAAAAATGTTGTCCAAACTGAAAATGATTTAAAAAGATTGTTTCCTAAAAAATATTGGAACAAATTACATTTGCAAATAATCTATTATGGAAGAGAATATTGCAAAGCAAGAGATTGTTATGGATTAAGTTGTAAAATTTGTACTTCTTGCTATCCTAATAGAAAAAAACCATTTATTGCAAAAAAACCTTAATGAAAATCTTAGGTATTGGAAATGCTATTGTTGACGTGCTTTGTAAAGTATCAGATGAATTCTTAACAAAACATTCATTAACAAAGAGCACTATGAAATTAATAGATAAAGAAGAATTTAAAAAATTACTTACATCTCTAAAAATTGTAGAAACTATTTCAGGCGGGTCTGTCGCTAACTCAATAGTTGGTTTATCTCAATTAGGAAACCAAGTGGGATTTATTGGGAAAGTTAGCAGTGACGAACTTGGTCAGAAATATGAAGATGGTTTAAAAAAAGAAAAAGTAAAATACTTATATAAAAAAAAACAAGAGGAATTGCCTACTGGATCTTGTTTAATTTTAATAACACCCGATTCTGAAAGAACAATGTGCACATTTCTTGGCACCGCTGGAAAGATTAATGATAATGATATTAAAGGGGAAGATATAAAAAATGCAGAGATGGTTTTTTTAGAAGGTTATTTATGGGATGAGGGTGATCCAAAGAAAGCCTTTGATAAAGCTATCGCACACTCAAAAAAAGTTGCTATGTCATTATCAGATCTTTTTTGTGTAGAGAGACATAAACCACATTTTAAGGAATTAGTTAAAAATAAATTAGATATTATTTTTGCAAATGAACAAGAAATATTATCCTTAATTGACTCAAAAAGATTTGAAGAGGCCATTTCATTCTCAAGAGGAATCAAAAAAAATGTAATAATAACTAGGGGTCAAAAAGGTGCGGTCTCAATTAATGAAGATCAGGTTGTAGAGGTCAATGCTCAATCTAATTTAAAGATAAAAGATTTAACTGGTGCTGGGGATTTATTCGCAGCAGGATATCTCCATGGCGTTATTAACCAATTAGATGCTAAAGAATGTTTGATTAAAGGAACAGAATTATCCTCAAAAATTATTCAAAAAATAGGTGCAAGAATTTAATTACTAATCTATCGAATAACCATTACTGGTGTTTAAAATAAAATCTTCATCTCCGAAAGTTTCTTTCATTTTTTTTCTTAATCTATAAATATGTGTTTCAACAGTATGTGTATCTAAATCTGGTGAATAATCCCAGACCATTTTTTGCAATTCTTTAATCGTCACATTTTTTTTATCTTTTATAAAGATTAATAAATTTGTTTCTCTTTCTGTTAAATTTAAATTTTTATCTCTAAATGAAATTTTTCTAGAGTTTAGATCTAAATTATACTCACCTATTGTTATATTCGATTGACCTATAAATTTATTTTTTAAAAACTTTATATTGATCATTTCAATAAGTTTTTCAAATTTAATTGGTATATTATCAACAATTAAATTATTATTTATTCCTTCAATTCTTTTTCTGGAAATAATCAAATAATTGCTTTTTGGATCATGCTTAAATTCTTTTAAATCTTTCTTATTAGATTGAATAATCTTAAAATTTAAATTTTCACTTACTTCATTTAATATTTGGTATAAAATTTGATATTCATATATGATTAATATTTGAGAGTTCATTTTTTTAAAATATGATAATTATTATCAAAAATAAAGATACACTTTTAATAGATGATTTTAGATTTAAGTGTTCTGTTGGGAAAAAAGGTATTACTAAAAAAAAGATTGAAGGTGACCTTGCAACACCAAAGGGCAAATACGGTTTAGGTAATATCTATTATAGAGCAGATAGAGTTCAAAAACCTCTTTCAAAACTTAAATCTGTACCTATTAGAAAAAATATGGGTTGGTGCGATGACCCAAACAGCAAATTATACAACAAATTAATAAAAATAAAAAAGAGTCTTAATATAAAATATGAAAAACTATACCGTAAAGACAATAAATATGATTTTTTTATTTTAATAAAATATAATTATAAAAAACCAATAAAATTTAAAGGAAGTGCTATTTTTTTGCATTTAACAAAAAATTATTTACCGACAAAAGGATGTATTGCATTATGTAAAAAAGATTTTTTAATCCTAGCAAAGTTAATCAACAATAAAACCAAAATCAAAATTAGTTAGTTCTTTTACCAAAAATACCTGTGCCAATTCTTAAATATGTTGACCTATATTCTAGAGCATCCAAGTAATCATTGGTCATACCCATACTAATCTCAGAAAGTTTAACTTTTTCATTTAAATAAAGTAAATCTTTGAAAAAAGATTTTGGATCTTGGTTATCTGGTGGAATGCACATTGTTCCTACAATATCTAATTTCAATGACAAACAGTTTTTATAAAACATCTCTAAATCATTAGGCTCTATTCCAGATTTTTGTTTTTCCCCACCTAAGTTAATTTGAATAAACATCTTTACTTTTTTATCTTTTTTATGAATTTCATTTGCCAATTTGTTGGCTAATTTAAGATTATCAAGAGAATGAATGAAATCAAATACTTCAACGGCAAACTTTGCTTTGTTGGTTTGAAGTTTGCCTAACATATGTAATTTTACATTTTTATATTTATGCTTAAGTTCTGACCATTTCAACAAAGCCTCTTGAACCTTATTTTCACCAAAATCACAATGACCATAATTTAGTAAAGGCAATATATCTTGTTTTTTAAAAGTTTTTGATACAGCAATTATTTTTGGATTATATTGATCTAAAGATAATAAATTAATTTTATCCTTAATTTTATTCTTGATTTCAATTAAGTTACTCTCGGTATGGTGCATATTCATAAATTAAAAAAATACTATTTTATTAATGAGTTTAATCTTACTCACTTAATAAATCTAAATAAAAATATATCTTTTATATGGAGAAATAAAGATAAAGAAACCTCAATAACAACTTTAATTAGATTGCGCGATTTCTGCAAAAAAAATCAAAGGTGTTTATATATAAGTAATGATGTAAAATTAGCTCAACAAATAAATGCCGATGGAGTCTATATTTCATCTAGTAATCAAAACTTAAATTTAAGACTCATGAAATTAAAAAAAAGATTCAAAATTTTGGGATCGGCACATAATCTTAAAGAAATAAAAATTAAAGAACTTCAAAATGTTGAGGAAATTTTTTTATCTCCTTTATTTAAAGAAAAAACCAATAAACAGCTAAATATTTATAAATACTTAAAACTTAGAAAGACAACAAAAATGAGGGATATTTCTCTTGGTGGAATTAATAGCAAAAATATTAAAAAATTAAAGATGACGAGACCATTTGGTTTCGCAGGTATTTCTTATTTTGAATAAAAAAAAGGCCCCTAAAATTTAGGGGCCTCAATATAAATTAACTAATCAAATGATTAGAATGCAAACGAGATATTAAAGATAGAAGCTTCAATATCTGCTGATGCTGTAGATCCACTTTTGTTCTCAAGTTTATTGAAACCACCATACATCGAGATTGATCCCATTGTGTACGATGCACCAAAACCTGAATTCTTCTCATCTTCAGCAGCACCATTAAACTCAACTTTTTGTTGACCAGCTGATATTGACATATTGTCATTAATCGCTACAGACACACCAATATGTGTTGCGTCTTGGTCAGCAGTACCAGTTGCTGTATAGTCTACTTTTGTCAATTGGTAAGCAGCAGTCATTGCACCCATAGTGTATTTAATACCCATAGTGTCGTTTTCTGCTTCATCACCATCATCATATATACCAGCGCTTAACTCTAAGCCATCGATACCTGAGTAAACAAGTGCTAAACCAGCTTCAGGCTCTTTAAGAGAAGTTCCTGGCTCTGGGTTATAAGATGCAGAGATTGCAACATCACCAGCAGTAATGTCATAACCCCATTGACCTGCTTGTTGGTTTCCTGAAGCATCAATTAAACCACTGTCAACAGAGTCTGTTGCTTCGTAAACCGGTGTATAAGCGTTTGGTACGATATCTTTAAGTTTATCTACACCACTTCCGCTTGATGAGTTACCTGAGAATGACAATGTTCCCATATCACCCATACCTAATTTTAGGTTGTAGTCATCAAAAACATTGTTACCTTGGTCTAGTTCATAGTAGACAGATACTGTCATACCGTTGTCAAGATCTCCACCACCATTGAATTTGATGCTGTTACCTTGTGCCCAAGGATTAACATCTGTATTGGTGCTAAGACCTGTGTAAGATAAAACTGCAGAACCAGTTACACTCATTTCTCCAGCAACTGAAGCTGAAGCTACTAGTGTAGTTCCTAAAGCAGTTAATCCTACTTTTTTCAGATTGTTCATAAATATACTCCTTTTTATAATTAATTATAAACAGGGTATTTCTAGCAAAAAACAGTGAATTCATTATATAATTTTATAAATTTAACTAATAATTTCTATTACTGTTGTATTTTTACATCACTTTTTCCTAGTATTTTCTCATCTTTTGAGCTCTAATTTACATAATCTGATTTTAAACAGAATATTATGTGTTAATAAAGATTATGCACAAAATAATAGCTCTAAAGAAAAACATTATAATTTTATTATCAATATTATTACTTTTAACGCAGACTGCCTGCGAGGCTTTAAAGCCAAAAAAAGTGAGTGCCAAAGATTTTCCTCCTGATCCAAGAAAAAGAGTTGAAAAAAATATTAATGAGGGAAAAGGCTTCAGAGCGATGGGAGCCTTAAAAAATAAAGGAACAAACTACGAATTTGCTAGCGCTAACCCTTTATGGCGTGCAACCCTCGATACCTTAGATTTTATGCCTTTGGCTTCTGCAAATTATAGTGGTGGAATAGTAATTACTGATTGGTACAGCGAAAATAATTCACCTAATGAGTCTGTAAAAATATCTGTAAGATTTTTGACTAATGAAATTAGATCAGATGCTTTGGATATAAATGTTTATTTAAAAAAATGTTCTGATAATTCATTAAATTGTTCAATTAGTAAAAATAACAATGATTTAGTTGCAGATCTCAACTTAAGTATACTTAAAAGAGCTACGAAATATCAAAAAGAAATAATTGATAGAAATAAGAAAGAAAACCCTTACGTAATTGGAGAACCTAAACAAGGTGATGCCAGATAATAAACGGATTAAATAAAAATATTAATTTTAATTATTCAGTGGTTGTGGAACGATATAACTTTAAGATAGTAGAAGACAAGTGGCAAAAATATTGGGATAAGAATAAGTCTTTTAAATCTGAAATAAATAAAAATAAAAAAAAATTTTACTGTTTGGAAATGTTTCCTTATCCATCAGGAAAAATCCATATGGGTCATGTCAGAAATTATACTATTGGAGATGTGCTCTCTAGATACAAAACTTTAAAAGGATTTAATGTTCTTCACCCTATGGGATGGGACTCATTTGGAATGCCTGCAGAAAATGCCGCAAAACAAAATAATCTAAATCCTAAAACCTGGACAGAAACAAACATCAAAGTAATGAAATCTCAATTAAAGATGTTGGGTTTATCAATTGATTGGGATAGGGAGATTTCAACGTGTTCGCCAGATTATTTTAAACATCAACAAAAAATATTTTTAGATCTCTATGATAAAGGATTAGTCTATAGAAAAGAAAGTTACGTCAATTGGGATCCGGTAGATAAGACTGTTCTGGCTAATGAACAAGTTATAGATGGAAAAGGTTGGAGATCTGGAGCAATAGTTGAAAGAAAAAAACTAAATCAGTGGTTTTTTAAAATTTCTCATTTCTCAGAGGAACTTTTAAACAGTTTAGAGACCCTCGGTAATTGGCCAGATAAAGTAAAAACTATGCAAAAGAATTGGATTGGAAAATCATATGGTTGTGAAATTGATTTTAGAATAAAGGGATCAGAAAAAATAAAATCAATCAAATGCTACACAACGAGACCAGATACTCTATTTGGATTTTCCTTTTTAGCATTGTCAGTGGATCATCCTCTTTCAAAATATTACGAAAATAATAAAGACTTTCAGAAATTTAAAAAGGAATGTTCAAAAACAGGCACAACAGAAGAATCTATCGCTCAAGCAATAAAAATAGGATTTAAAACTGAACTCACTGCCATTAATCCTCTTGATAAGAATTCAGAAGTTCCTGTTTTTTTCGCTAATTTTGTTTTAATGGACTATGGATTTGGTGCGGTATTTGGATGTCCAGCTCACGACCAGAGAGACTATGATTTTGCGAAAAAATATGATCTTAAAATAAAAACTGTTGTTAGACCTAATGATAAAGATGATACATTTAAAGTTAGGGATGAGGCTTATGCCGGTCCTGGTGTAATTATAAACTCTAAATTTTTAAATAATTTAAAGGTCCCAGATGAATCAATAAATGAAACAATAAAAATTCTTGGAGAAAAAAATTTAGGAAAAAAGAAAACTAATTTTAGATTAAAAGACTGGGGAATATCAAGACAAAGATATTGGGGATGTCCTATTCCGATAGCATATGATGAAAATAACAATGTGATAAAAATTCCAGAGGAATCCTTACCAGTTAAACTTCCCGAGAATATAGATCTTAATACTAACGGCAATCCTCTAGATGCACAGGAAAAATGGAAAGAAGTTGAAATAAATGGAAAGAAATGTAGGCGTGAGACAGATACATTAGACACATTTGTAGACTCTTCTTGGTATTTTTTGAGATTTTGCTCTGCACAAAATACTAAAGAACCATTTGACAAAAATGAATTGGATTATTGGATGCCTGTTGATCAATATATTGGTGGTGTTGAACACGCAATATTACATCTTCTTTACTCACGTTTTTTTATGAGAGCTATAAGTTTGGATAATAAAGAAACAAATTTAGAAGAACCATTTGAGGGTTTATTTACCCAGGGTATGGTTTGTCACGAAACTTACAAAGATAAAGATAATAATTGGATTTATCCTGATGATGTTTTCAGCAAAGATGGCAAAAAATATTTTCTAAATAATAACCCTTCTGAAAAAGTTATAGTAGGTCCATCAGAATCAATGTCAAAATCAAAAAGAAATACTATTGATCCAGAAAAAATTATCAAAATATATGGAGCTGATGCTGTAAGATTATTCATTTTATCTGATAGTCCACCAGAAAAAGATATACAATGGTCTGATACAGGCATAAGTGCATCTTTTAAATTTCTTCAAAAATTGTGGTCGTTAAATGAAAAAATTATAAATAATCAAAAAAAATTTTTAAAATTTGATGAGGAATTAGAAAAATTTACGAATCAAATTATTAAAAAACTTGGCGATGATTTGGAAAGATTTGGTTTTAATGTAACGATCGCTTCAATTCATAAAATTCACTCTTTTTTTAATCAACATACAAATAAGGAAGATTGGGGAAACAATTTTCATAAAAATTATATTAATATTCTAAAAGTAATTAATCCAATAATTCCACATTTTTCAAATGAATGTCTTGAAAAACTAAAAATATCAACTGAGGCTACTGAGTGGCCTGTGGTAGATCAGAAATATCTAGAGCAGGAAATTTTCAATATCGTTACACAAATAAATGGTAAAAAAAGAAAAGTTTTCTCGATCAATAAATCTGTCGATGAAAAAACACTAATTGAAAATATCAAAAAAGACGAACAAATTAAAAAATACCTTGATAATAAACAAATTATAAAAACAATATATATAGAAAATAAATTAATTAACTTTATTATCAACTAATGGCAAAAAAATTTACATATTTTTTTATTTTTTTATTCTTGTTAAGTTGTGGCTACACTCCAGTTTATCAAATTAATAAAGATTCAAATATTAGAATAAATATTAAAAACGTTTCAGGAGATAAAAATATTGGTAGAGAAATAATCAGGGGTTTAGAAAATTTTAGCAAAAGTAATGCTAAAAACATTTTTGATCTTGATCTTAAGACCTTCAAACAAGAAAGTATTGTTACCAAAGATAAAAAAGGTAACGCAACTAGCTATAAATTAGTTTTAACTGTTGATGCGTACTTCACTAATAAAATTAATAACAAAAATTATGAAAAAAAATTTATAAAAGAAACAACTTTTAATTCTAAGAACAACAAATTTGAACTTGATCAATTAAGAATTAACCTTGAGAAAAATATGACTTCACAAATTCTACAAGATATAAACATCTTTTTAGGTATCATCGGAAATGATCTCTAAATATTATGAAATAGAAAAATTTAAGAAT
>CABYNK010000021.1 GCA_902520355.1 uncultured Pelagibacteraceae bacterium | reverse complement strand
ATTTCTCTGATAAAAATATAAAAAAACCAAAACTAAAAAATAAACTACAATAATTATTTGTAAAAATGAGAACAAATTATCCTTAAACTTTTTTAACATTATTCTTTTTCGCAAAGTATATTCCAAAAAATACTAAAATTGTTCCAATGAAATGATAATTTTCAAATTTTTCATCAAATAAAAAATATCCATAAATTGCACCATAAACTGTAAATACGTAAAGTGTAAATCCAGTTAAAGATGCACCTAATTTTTTTTGAGCGATTGTATAAAGAGTAAAAGCAATTATTCCAGGTGAAACAGCTGCAAAGATTACCCATAAGTAAAATTCAGATACAAAATCTGTTTGCTTATAGAATATTTCCTCACCAATATAAAAAGGTAGTAAACTTAACGCTCCAAAAAATGATATTAAAGTAAATCTCTCAAAAATTTTAAGTTTAGAATTCCAATAAAATAGATAAATAGAATATAAAGCCCATCCAATTGCAGCGGCTAACATCCATAAATCACCAATTGTGAATTCCAAATTAATTAAAAATTTTAAATTGCCTTTAACTATAATCGTGAATACCCCTACTAAACATGCAATCAATCCAATTATTTTGGTGAAATTAATCCTTTCATTAAAGAAAAAATATGAAATCAAAATTATAAATACAGGGGATGACGTATATATAATTCCCATATTTGTTACTGTTGTAGTTTCGCCAGCTAAAAAAGGGAAAGCGCCACAAACACCACAACCCATGGACCCTAAAAAAAATAATTTTTTATATTCTTTCTTAATAATTTTTAAATTTTTTTTTAAGCTCACATATGTAAATGGTAGTAATATTAAAAAAACCAGTGTCCATCTCCAAAAAGCTAATGAAATAGGTGGTACAAATTCTACACCTCCCCGTGCTACTACTAAGTTACTTGCCATAAAAATTGGTTGAATAAATAAAAGAGAAAGCGGAAAAATATTAATGTTAAGATTTCTCAATTTTTGTAAAAGTTAACTTTTATCAAAAAAGGCTTCGTATATCATCATTGCGATAGCTGCACCCATTAATAGATAAACTGGAATAACATCTAAAAATCCAATCATCATTGATCTGGTCAAAGTCGTGGCTAATCCAATTAAAAAGAAAATTGCAAATGATAAACCAATTATAGTTGTAATCTTATTCATTTAATTATTCCTCACATTCTTTTTCTAACCATTTGGCAACACCTAAAAATCTATGATCATCATATTTGTTACCAATTAATTGAATTCCTAATGGTAAATTATTTTCACCCTCAAGTAAAGGTAATGAAATACAAGGTGTTCCAAGATAAGACCAAACTTTATTAAATTCAGCAGTGCCAGTACTCTTCAAGCCTTTAGGAGCTACACCTGGTGAAGATGGAGATAGTACTCCATGGTAATCTTCAAATACTTCCTCGTAAGACTCATAACTTCTTTTCATAAAATCAATCGCCTCAGCGTATTCTTTCGCTGAGTACTTGTTTCCGTTTGAAATAGCATCCAACATATATTTAGAAAGTTTTTTTTTAAACTTTTTGTAATATACAGAAAAATTATTTGCTAAATCTGTCTCGTGAATTATTTGATGGTATTTATGAATGTCTTTAAAATAAGAGGGGGTATCAAAAACTTCAATATTTTTCTTAAAAGATTTAATAAAATATTCAAAAGATTCTCTAGATTTTTTATCAATTATTTTCCAATGATCGGTTTTGTAGAATATAAATTTTGGCTCAAATAACGGACCTTTTTTTGTTTCTGACAAAATATTTTCTGTGGAATAATGAATTGTTGCGGGATCATATTTATCTTTTTTTATTAACACTTTTGCTAACATAGCTACGTCTTCTACTTTACGACCAAACATACCAATTTGATCAAGGCTGTATGATGTTCTTAAAACTCCATTTCTTGAAATAAGTCCATAACTTGGTTTATAACCAACTACTCCACAATATGATGCAGGCCTAATCACTGATCCGCCGGTTTGAGAACCAATAGAAGCTGGAGCCATAAAAGATGCAACGGAAGCAGCAGATCCACTAGATGAACCACCAGGCGTCCTAGTTTTGTCATGTGGATTTGTTGTTGCTGGAGGTCCTAAATAAGCAAGTTCTGAGGTTGCGGTTTTACCCATAACAATCGCACCTGATGCGTGAAGTAGATCAATTATTTCAGCATTTTGAGAATATGATTTGCCTTTTCTTATTACAGTCCCACATTCAGTTGGCATATCAACAGTTCCTATAATATCTTTTACAGCTATAGGAACGCCATGAAGAAGACCAAGAGGTTTACCTGATTTTCTATGATCATCAGCTTCAGCTGCTTTTTCTAAAAAAACTTTTTTATCAAAATGGGCCCATGCTTTAACGTCTTTCTCAAATTTTTTTATTCTTTCAATATATACTTCACATACTTCTACTGATGAAACTTGAGTATCTTTAATTTTTAACGCTAACTCCTCGAGACTTAAAGAAAAAATATCTATCATCTACAACTCAAAATTAATTTGCAAATAATGTTTCCGGTAGCCACAAGGCAATTCCTGGAAACCAATACATTAAAACCATTGCAAATATTACAATGGCTAAAAAAGGCATAATACCCCTAAATATATCCATTAATTCTACATTTTTAGACTGAACACCTTTTAAGTAATAGGCCGACATAGCCATAGGTGGGGTTAAAAATGAAGTTTGTAAGTTTAGAGCAATCAGCATTGCAAAGAAATATGGATTAACTCCAAAGAATTCTACCAGTGGTAAGAAAATTGGTACAAAAATAATTAATATTTCTGTCCATTCTAAAGGCCAACCAAGTAAAAAAATTATTATTTGAGTAATAACTAAAAATTGCCAAGGTTGAAGATTTAGTGATTTAAAGAAATGTTCAAACACTTCATGACCACCTAAATAAGAAAACACAGAAGCAAAAGTCCAAGAACCAATAAACAACCACATAATCATTGCTGTAGTCTTTGCTGTCAAAAAAACAGACTCTTTAAAATTTTTCCATTTCAAAGTTTTATAAAAATAAGATAATACTAGTGCTCCAAAAGCTCCTACAGCAGCAGCTTCTGCTGGCGTAGCTATGCCTGCTAATATTGTACCTAAAACTAAAATAATTAGAGAAAATAAAGGTAAGAACGAAACTATAACTTCTTTCATAATGACGGCAGTAGGTGGAATTTCTTCAGCAGCAGGTTTTGGAGCAATCGATGGATTTAACCATGCTCTAAAAACTGCATATCCTATATAGAGCCCCGCTAACATTAAACCAGGAAATATTGCTGCAGCAAATAATCTCAGAGGGGATAACTGTGCGATAACCGAATAAACAATTAGCATAATACTTGGGGGAATTAAAATTCCTAAACATCCCCCAGCACAAATAATTCCTGACGCAAATTTTTTGTCATACCCAGCCTTCACCATTGCTGGCCAAGCTAAAAGACCCATTAAAGTAACTACTGCTCCAATTATTCCTGTGGCTGTTGAAAATAATGTGCAAGTGATTAATGCAGCTACCGCCATTGAAGCAGGGAGCTTATGTGATGCTAATCTTATAGCAAAAAATAATTTTGCAACTATTCCTGCTCTTTCTACTAAATAACCCATGAATAAAAATAGAGGCACGGCAGTTAAGACATTGTTATCCATTACAGTATATGTATTTTGAACAAACAGTTGGAATATTCTGTTATCTAGTAAATGTTCCATTTTAGTTGGATCAAAGTACGCGTAGTATCCGAAACCAAGACCCATTGCCATTAAGGTAAACGCTATTGGAAAACCTAATAAAACAGCAAAAAGAAATATTCCCATCATTAAAATTGCTATTTCTGGATTTGTTAGACTAAATAACATCTTCTTCTTTTCCTTTTTGTGCAGCTCTCATTAATACTTTTTCGGTTTCTTCTACATCAGCTGCTCCTCTTTGAGGCCAATTGCCTGTTTGAATACAAATAATACATCTAAAGACTTCACTAATACCCTGTATTGTTAAAAGTGTTCCAGACAAAGGTATTAAAGATTTTGCCATATAAATTTGGATCTGAGCAGGACTATTCCAGCTTGTCTCTTTAATTTTCCAGGCAAGTGCTGCATACTCATAACCATAAAAAGCAAGCGCAAGTACTCCAGGGAAAAAGAAAATAAAATATAAAACTAAATCTATGTATGCTTGAGTTTTCTGAGAAAATAATCTGTAAATAACATCTCCTCTTACATGAGCCTCCGTACATAAAGTATAAGCACCAGCCATCATAAATATTGCTCCATACATTTGAAGACTAAAATCAAAATTCCATAAAGTTGGTGCATTCAAAGCGTAAGCCATAAAAACTTCATAACATGTACCACCCATTAAAATAACGATACACCATGAAAATGCTTTACCCATCGATGTACTTAAACGATCAGCAAATTTTATGTATGATATCAGCATAGATATAAACTTTTATTTAATTGTAAAGAAATAATCAAATAAAAAGGGGGCCGAAGCCCCCTTTATAAATTATGTTAAAGTTAATTATATCTTAACTTTTCCAATTGGACCAAACTCATTTTCATATGCAAGTTTGTAATTAGGCTGATTCATCAGCAAGTACTTCATTACTCTCTTCGCATAAGCTTTCTGAGAATCAACGACTTTCTTAAAGAAAGGATCTTTCTTATTGAAGTCACCAATTACTTTGTCCCAACCTTTTAATTGTTGAGCCAAAATCTCATCTGAGGTTTGGTAAACATTTACTTTATGCTCATTCATCAACTTAGCTAGGTCAGCTGAGTATCTTACTAAAGCTTTAAAGTAGTTATCACTGTTTGCAGCGTAAGCAGCATTTTTCAATATTGCTTGGTGCGCAGGTGATAAACTATTATATGTTTTTTTATTAACTGGTATTTCAAACATCTCTTGAGATTGGTGGAAGCTTCCTAAGTGATAGTGCTTAGAAACGTCTTGCATACCAAATTGAGAGTCTGAAGTTGGGTTGTTAAACTCAGCAGCTTCAATCAAACCAGTTTTCATAGCTGGCTGAATTTCACCACCTGGTAATTGTCTAACTACCATTCCCATTGCAGTTAAAACGTTAGTCGCTAGACCAACTGTTCTGTACTTCATACCTTTAACATCAGATACTTTAGTTACGTTCTTTTTGAACCAACCAAAAGGCTGTGCGGGCATTGGCATATGGAAAAAACCAATGTAGTCGAAACCTACTTTTGCAAGTGTTTCGTCATACAGTTTTCTTCCTCCACCATACTCCATCCATCCCATAACTTCTTGAGATGACATACCGTATGAAGGTCCTGTTCCAAATAAAGACGCAGCAGGATTTTTTCCATACCAGTATGCAGTCACCCAGTGACCCATATCTAGAACTCCTGAACTTACTGCTTGTCCAATTTCTGAAGTCTTTACAACTGCACCAACCGGTTGAAGATCGATCTGAAGTGAGCCTCCAGACATTTCTTTTACCATGTTGCAATAGTCGCCAGCCATTTCAAAAAAGATGTTAGCTCCACTTGGCCATGCAGCTTGCATCTTTAGAGTAGTTGCTGCATTTGCTTTTACATATGGCATTGCAACAGCGGCTGCAGCTATAGCACCAGTCTTAGCAGCAGTTTTAAAGAACTTACGTCTTGAAGATGTTTTAATCTTCAATGATTTATTTTCTTTCGTCATTATTACTCCTATTAAAGTTAATTAACTTTGGCATTTTAAGCATAGAATCATTTTAGAGTCTTTCCAAAAAATGGAGTAGATGTCGCAGAATTTAATTAAATTTCAATCTGGAGTAGAATTAATTAACTTTATTAATGCAATTGCCTGTCTTAAAAAATTCATCGATATTGTCAATCGCAAGGTTTGCCATCGCAATTCTGGTGTCTTTAGTTGCACTGCCTAAGTGAGGTAAAATAAAAGCTGATTTAATCTTTAAGTAACCTGGATTTAAATTTGGTTCATTCTTATAAACATCAAGTCCAACAGCGTAAATTTTTCTCCTATTGAGTGCATCTATTAATGCATCATCATCAACAATATCACCTCTTGCAACATTGGTAATTACTGCTCCTTTAGGGAAATATTCAACAGTCTCTTTATTAATCATATTTTCAGTTTCTTTTGTTGCTGGACAACAAATAGACAAAACATCAGATACCGAAAATAAACTTTTTAAATTATCATGGTAAATAGCACCTTGCTCTTTTTCTTCGCTTAGTTTTGATCGGTTATGGTAGTGAATAATCATTCCTAATGATTTAGCAATCCTTGCAATTTTTTGACCAATTCTACCCATCCCTAAAACTCCAAGTCTTGTTCCAGTCAATTGTTTTCCAATTAAATAGTCTGCAGACCATTTCCATCCACCTTCTCTAGCTGACTCAATTCCTTCAGCTGCTCTTCTACAAGCTCCTAATATTAACAAAACACCAATCTCTGCTGTTGCATCTGATAAAACCTCAGGAGTATTAGTAACTGCAATTCCTCTCTTTTTCGCTGCCTCTAAATCTATATTTCCAAAACCAACTGCAAAATTTGAAATAATTTTCACAGTATCTGGTAATTTATTTATAGTTTCTTTATCCATCTTTTCTGTAAGGGATGATAAAATACCATCACAACCTTGGCTCATCTCTATAACCTTCGATTGCGAGTATAACTCATCATTAGAATTGAATATTGGACTAAATGTTTTAGAAGCTTTATCTTCGCTCTCTTTAATTAATTTTCTTGTAATCAAAATTTTTTTCATAAAATATATCTATTAGTTTAGATCAAATATCTTTCCTGGATTCATTATATTATTTTGGTCAATACTTCTTTTAATCAATTTCATAACAGGAATATTATCTCCATGTTCTTTTAAAAGATATTCTTTTTTATGGAGACCAACACCATGTTCTCCAGTAACAGTTCCTTTAAGTTCTAAAGCCTTTTTAATTAACGTGTCGTTAAATTCCCTTATTTTTTTATACATTTCTTTTTTTTCAGGATCAAAAGGTAACAATACATGAAAATTTCCATCCCCTAAATGGCCAACCATTGGCGCTCTAAGTCCAAATTTTTTTGCTTGTTCTTCTGCATAATTCACACACTCTGTTATATTTGAAATAGGTAGACATACATCTGTTGTATAAACTCTGCCATTGTTTATCAGAGCTTTTACAGAATAATAAACATCCCATCTTGCTTGCCAAAGTTTATTTCTTTCTTCTAAATCTTTTGCCCATTTAAAAGAGCTCCCATTATTATCTTTAGATATCTCCTCAACTATTTTTATATTTTCTTTGTTAGATAATTCTGATCCGTGAAATTCAAAAAATAACGTGGGCGTTTCCTCAATATCTTTTAATTTTGAATAATTTATACTTATTCCCATCTGATCTTTATTTAACATTTCAATTCTTGCGATTGGGACACCGTACTGAATAACTTGTTGGGCTGTTTGAACTGCCTTTTCCAGAGTTGGGAAATGACAAACAGCTGACATTATACTCTCAGGTATAGGAGAAAGTCTCAATTGAACTTCCGTTATAACTCCTAAAGTTCCCTCAGAACCAATAAATAAATTTGTTAAATTATAGCCTGCAGAAGTTTTTTTTGTTCTTCCTCCCGTGTTAATAATATCACCAGTAGGTAAAACAACAGTTAAACCAGTAATTACAGTTTTCATTGTGCCGTATTTTACAGCCATTGTCCCAGAGGCTGAGGTGGAGGCCATACCTCCAATAGCTGCATTTGCACCTGGATCAATTGGGAAAAAAACACCGTCTTCTCTCAAATATTCATTTAATTGCTCTTTTGTAACACAGGCCTGGACCCTACAATCAAAGTCCTCAGCATTGACACTTAAAATTTTATTCATTTTCTCAAGGCTGATGGTTATTCCTTTTTCGTTACCTACAACATTACCCTCTAATGAAGTCCCTGTTCCGAATGGAACAACTGGTATTTTATTTTTATTGCAGATACTTAATATCCTGGACACTTCCTCATTTGTCTCAGGAAAAATAACTGCCTTGGACAATATAGGGTCGTAGGTATCTTCACCTCTTGCATAATTAGTTCTTGTTGAAATTGATGTTGAAAATCTACCGTTAAATATTCTTTTTAATTCTGCTTGAACTTGTTCATTCATTTAAAGAATATTAATAAAAATTCAAACAAAAATACAGCTTATTTAGTTAGCATTTTCTTAATGTTTTCCAAAGCTTGAGAAATATTATCTCTTGATGCTGCAAAACTAAATCTAACATAATCATTACAAGTTTTTCCAAATGCTGTTCCAGGAACTATTGCAACTCCTGCTTCATGCATTGCTTTCTTACAAAATTCTGCACCATTCATACCTGTTCCAATAACTTTTGGGAAAGCATAAAAAGCTCCACCTGGTAAACTACATTCTACGCCTGGAAGTTCATTTAATCCTTTATGGATCAAATCTCTTCTTTGAGTAAATTTAACCATCATTTCATTAATTGAATCATCTGGACCATCTAAAGCAGCAATACCAGCAAATTGTGCTGCAGCGTTTACACAAGAAACACTGTTTATTAAAAGTTTATTAACGTGCTCTACTAAATTTTTAGGCCAAAAGCTCCAACCTAATCTCCATCCAGTCATCGAATAAGCTTTACTCCAACCCTCAAGTACAATTAATCTCTCTCTAAGTTCTGGATAGTGGAAAAATGAAGGCATTTCTTTGTCATCGAAGATTTGTCTACTATAAATTTCATCACTTAAAATTGTTACATGTGGATGTTTTTTTAATCCTTCTGCTAATACATCTATGTCAGCCTTGTCGACAAAACTTCCTGTTGGATTATTTGGATTAATCAATATTAACAATCTAGTTTTATCAGTAATCAACGATAAAATTTTCTCAGGGTTAAATTTTAGATCCTTATCCTCAGTTAAATCATAAGGAACTGCAGTTGAACCAGTATAATTAATCATTGACTCGTATATTGGGAATGCAGGTGTAGGATGAATTATCTCTGCTCCAGGCTCTCCAAAACATTGGATTGCATATGTCATAGTTGGTTTTCCACCCGGCATAATTAAAATTCTTTCAAAATCAACATCAACGCTATAACGTTTTTTAATCCATCTTGTTACAGCTTGTCTGCATTCTGGAATTCCGTTTGACATTACATAGCCATGATGACCATCGTCTAAAGCTTTTTTTGCTGCCTCAACAACATGTTTTGGTGTTTTAAAATCTGGTTGACCTAATCCCAAATGTATCATTGGGTTACCTTGGGCCTCTAATTTTTTCGCCTCTGCAAGAACTGAAAATGCTGTTTCAGTTCCTAATCTGTTTAAACTTTTAGCTAATTCCATGTCAAATTCCTTTTTTTATATTTTTTGTTAATTTCTATAAATTAATTTTGAACTATTCAACTCTTTTAAATTTGTACAGCCCATTAAAACCATATTTCTTTCAATCTCATCGTGCATGTTTTTTAGTAAATGTTCAACACCTTGTTGGCCTCCTGCGGCTAAAGAGAACAAAAACATTTTACCAAAACTGCATGCTTTGGCACCGGCTGCTAAGGCTTTCAGGACATGAGTCCCTCTTCTTACTCCACCATCTAGGATAATTTCTAGCTTATCTCCTACTGCATCTGAAATTGCCTTTATTTGATCAAAGGGTGATCGAGATCCATCAAGCTGACGACCTCCGTGATTTGAAATCATGATTGCAGTGCAACCAATATCAATCGCTCTTTTTGCATCATCAACACTCATAACTCCTTTTAACGCAAAAGGACCATTCCATTTTTTTATGCAGTACTCTGCATCTTTCCAATTCATTGAGGGGTCATATTGCTCATTAATATATTCTATAACAGATTTGGCAATATTAGTTCCTTTGTCAGTTTTTGATGCCACATTAGCTAGTTTAAATTTTCCATGTGTTAGGTAATTAAAAACCCAACTAGGATGCATTGCAAAACTCATTAAACTTTGCAAAGTTAATTTGGGTGGTGTTGTGAATCCAGTTCGATGATCTCTTTCTCTATTTCCTGCAACTAATGTATCAACAGTTAAACACATTCCATTAAATCCTGATCTTTTACATCTATCTATTAAATCATCCGTTATTGATTGATCTTTATGGACATACAGTTGAAACAATTTTGGTCCACCAGATATATTTGAAATTTCCTCTATAGTATTATTTGCCATTGTTGACATACTATAAAAAGTTCCAAATTTTTCTGCTGCTCTAGCTGAAGCTTTGTCCCCTTCATGGTGGTATAGTCTCTGCATTGCGCAAGGAGATAAAAAAATTGGCATATCAATTTTTTTTCCAAATATTGTGGTTGATAAATCTGGCTTTCCTACACTCGCTAGGATGTTTGGAACTAAATCACATTGATTAAAAGCTTCAGTGTTTCTTATTAAAGTCGTTTCATCATCAGCACCACCGTCAATGTAATGAAAAATTGGTGAAGGAAGTTTTTTTTTTGCAAGATTTCTAAAATCATCAAAATTATAGCAGTCTTTCAAATCCACTATTTTCTGAATCTTAAATTACTTCTGTTTAAATCACTGATTTTAGTACATCCCATAAGTTTCATATCACGCACTAGTTCTGCTTTATATTTTTCTAAAGCTCTTTCGACACCTGCTTGACCTCCAGCTGCTAAAGCGTAAAGATATAATCTTCCCCCTGAACAAGCCTTGGCACCTAATGATAATGCTTTAAGCATGTGTGTGCCTCTATGAATTCCACCTTCACAAATCACGTCTAATTTATCGCCAACTGCATCAACAATTTCAGCAAGTTGATCAAAAGGCGCTCTAGATCCATCTAGCTGTCTTCCACCATGATTTGATACCATTATACCTGTGCATCCTATATCTGCTGCTCTTTTTGCATCTTCTACACTCATAATTCCTTTGAGAGCGAAATGACCTCCCCATTTAGAACAAAGATTTTCAGCATCTTTCCAATTCATAGATTGATCCAACATAGTTGAAAAATAATTTCCGATTGATGAGTTAACATCGGTACCTTCTTTCACAAAATCTTGTAAATGAGGTAATTCAAACTTACCTTTTGTTAGATAATTAATTCCCCACATCGGTTTAGTAGCAAAACTATATAAGCTTGCTAAAGTTAACTTTGGTGGAGAGGTAAATCCAGTTCTTAAGTCTCTCTCTCTATTTCCTCCAGTAATAGTATCAACTGTTAAGGCCATCACATCAAAATTTGCTGCTTTTGCTCTTTCCAAGCAAGAATCATTTAAACCTCTGTCTTTATGGAAATAAAACTGAAACATTTTAGGTGTATCAATCATTGAAGAAATTTCCTCAACACTGACTGTGGCCAAAGCAGAAACACCAAACATAGTATTAAATTTTTTTGCAGCTCTTCCAACTGCTCTTTCTCCATCGTAATGGAAAAGTCTCTGTAAAGCTGTTGGTGATAGGTAAAAAGGTAAATCTAATTTTTTTCCGAATATCGTAGTAGACAAATCAACTTCTTCAACCCCTCGCAAAACATTAGGAACTAAATCTACATCATCAAATGCGCTAGTATTTCTAGCATATGTAACCTCATCATCTGCCGCACCATCAATATAATGAAAGATAGGTGATGGTAACCTTTTTTGAGCTAATTTTCTAAAATCACTAAAATTGTGACAATCTTTTAAATTCATAATTTTTTCTAAAACTTTTTGAGGAAATTAAACATATAACTATTTGCCCCAGGATTTTTATTCCCTAAACTTGCGTTAGACACATGATTATAAGACACAGCAAAATTTGTTGTTTCTGTGGTTTTATACGAAAGCTGCAATTCTGACTTAAATTCAAGAAGATGCCCAAGATCTTTTCCATCCCCTTCATGGTAAAGTCCAGGAGTAAAGCTTGGTGTAAAAAAAAATGGGCCCATGTTCATATTCCACTCTACACCCGTGTAAATATACGCAGCGGAATTTGCGGTAATAAAACCTCCAGTAACAGGTGAAATATTTCCTAGAAATGTATTTCTATTTAAATTTTCATTTTGATGTTGGAAACCCAGCAGTGTTGCTTTTTGCTTATTATCACTAAAATCAAAATTTCCGAAGTATAAATTAAATTGATGGTTGTTGTCATCAATTTTAGTATCTCCAAATAATTTTGAAGGCAAAGTCAAAATTAATAAAATCAAAAAAATTCTTCTTAAAATCATTATACTTAATCTTAATTATTTTTTATTATAAATTTTTTTAAGATTATCGCACCACCTGCTAAGAATATCAAGATAGGCAATAGCCATAGAAAATAGGTATTTCTGTTGAAAACTGGATCATACAATATCCATTCTCCATATTTCATTTTTAAAAAACTATATATTTGATCTTCACTTAGGCCTTGTTGGATTTTATTTTTAATAACTAACTTTAGACTAATCGCGAATTCTGAATCTGAGTCATATACTGACTGTCCTTGACAAATTAAACATCTCAAATTTTTAGCTATTTTATTTTCAGTTTTAACTTCATCTGCCTTTAAAAAATTAAAATTTAAAATAATACTTATGATCAAAAAAATACGAATAAATTTCATTTAATTATTTTCTGAATTTCAGATAAATTCTCATTATTAATTGGTCCAATAAACCTTTTTATAATTTTACTTTGATATACTAAAAAACTTTCTGGCACTCCATAAGCACCCCACTCAATTGACCTGGTGCCGTCTTTATCAGAAACAACTATATCGTATGGATTTCCCAAATCTTTTAAAAAACTTGAGGCATTTTTAAAGTTGTCTTTATAATTAAATCCTATCAATTTTATTTTTCCATTTTTTTTTAATTCCATTAAAAATTTATGCTCTTCTTTACAAGGGATACACCACGATGCCCAAATGTTAACAAAATAATACTCGTTATCCTTAAAAATTTTTTCTGTAATAATAATAGAATTATTTTCAAAAGATTTTAACTCAAATGATGGAATTTTCTTTTCCAAAATGGTGTTAGGAGTATAAATATTTGAGCTTTTTAAACCTTTGAAAAAAATTACAAAAGTAATTAAAAAAGTTAAAACTAAAATAAGTGTAAAAAGTTTAGATTTCATATCTTTTTTTAAAAAAACTTAAAAACCCACCAAAACTTATTAATATTACTGAAATCCATATCCAAATCATAAAAGGTTTGACTTGATATCTAACATTGAAATATTCCTGATTCTGAACATAGTTCATTGTCATGAATTTATCTGTGAGTAAGTTCGTTTTTATGTCAGCCTCACTCGTGATTATATTTGGTTGATTATATATTCTTAACTCAGGATTGAGGATATCTGAAGATCCATTCATATATTGAACATTAAATTTACCTATAATCGCTTTGAAATTTCTTTCATCCTCTTGATCAATATTTTCAAAATTTATTGTAAATTTCTCAGTCTTAAATGTTTCACCAATTTTTAAATTGGTAATTACTTCATTAGAAAACATGCTATTAAATAAAATACTTAAAATTAATAAGCTAAAACCAAAATGAGCAATGTTCTGGGATAAATTTTTAAATTTTTTGACAAAAAATTCTCTTACAGTAGAAAAAAATAAAAAAAAAGCAGAAGAAACCAAAATCGTATTAATCAGGAAACTTATATTAAATTGTTTAATTATTAATGCTGATAATAAAAACGATATTATTAAAAATAAGATCATATAAAACTTATCTTTTAAATCTGATTTAATCCAATTTAGATTTGGTCCAATTGCCATAGCGAGTAAAAACGGAATTAAGAAAGGTAATATGAGTTTATTATAAAAGGGTGGTCCAACAGATATTTTATTTGTAGTTATAACCTCCAAAAATATTGGATAAATTGTTCCTATTAAAACTACTGATAAAAAGTACATCATAAACCAATTATTAATTAAAATAGATGTCTCTTTGCTTAGCCAAAAAAAATTATTTTCTATTTTTTCTTTCTCTGAATGAAAAAAGATGAAAATAAAAATAGATAAAAAAATAAGTGTAAAGAGAAAAATTAAAATAAATAAACCTCTCTCTGGATCATTGGCAAATGTATGAACTGAATTTAAAATTCCAGATCTGACTAAAAAAGTACCACTCATACTCAAAGCAAAAGTTGCAATTGATAGTATCATGGCCCATGAGGTTAATGTTTTCTTCTTCTCTAAGACTAATATGCAGTGGAGTAAGGTTGTTAATGCAAACCATGGCATTAAAGATACATTTTCAACTGGATCCCAAAACCAAAAACCTCCCCAACCTAATTCGTAATATGCCCAAATAGATCCAAGCAAAATTCCTAGTGTAAGAAAAACCCAAGATGCTAAAACCCATTTTTTAATATGCTTTGCCCATTCTTTTGTTACATATGATGTGACCATAGCAGCAAGAGCTGATGAGAAAATTATCGAAGAACCAACATAACCTAAATATAAAACTGGCGGATGTATTGCTAAAGCAGGATCTTGCAAAATTGGGTTTAGGCCTAAACCTTCATTTGGAGTTGGAAAGATATAATTAAATGGACTCGAAGTTTTAATCAAAAAAATAAAGAAACCTATAATTATTATTTGTTGAAACAATAAGGTAAAAATTCTGTATCTTTTTGGCTGTTTATTAGAACTAATTAAAAAAATTGAAATAAACAAAGTTAATACTAGCAACCATAACAATAAACTACCCTCATGATTACCCCAAGTCCCTGAGATTTTATAAAATAATGGTTTTGTCGTGTGAGAGTGGTTAAAAACAGTTTCGTTACTAAAATCTGAGTTGATAAAAGATATAATTAATCCTAGAAAACTTATGACTACAAAAAAAAATTGACTAAATGTAAAAGATACTATTTTTTTATCTAAAATCTCAGTATCTCTTAAATTTCTGACTGAAAAAAAAATAATAAATACTGAAAAAAAAAGTCCAAAACCCAATGAATAAGAACCTATTAAACTTGCCAAATTTATTTCTCCTCTAATGCAGCCTTAACTTCTGGTGGCATATAATTTTCATCATGCTTAGCTAAAATTTTTGTAGCTAAAAAAAAATTTTTATCTCTTAAATATCCCTCAGCCACAACGCCCTTCTCCTCAGCAAAAAGATTTGGTACAACCCCAGAATAAACAACATTTATCTCATTTTTAAAATCTGTAACAATAAATTTTATTTCTTTTGAAATTATAGTTATAGAGTCTTTTTTAACCATTCCACCTATTCTAATTTTTTTTTTACCAATTTCACTCAAAGTTTTAATTTCTGTCGGAGACTTAAAAAAAATGACGTTTTCCTCTAAGGACTTAATTAGTAAAAAAACAGATAACGCTAAGGTTGCTAATATTAATAATACGAAAAAAAATCTTAATTTAACTTTTCGCCCATACATGTTTCAAAAGTTAAATGTTTGAAGTATTTGACAAAATTTCTCTATTAATACTTTGAGATTTTGCAAAAGCTGCTCTCTCAGAATTTAAAGATCCAAATTTTGCTATAAATTTATTTTTTTCTTTGTTGTATTGAATTTTGATAACTAAAAAAAGTGTCAAAAAACTTAACAAAGTAAATGAAAATGCTGACCAAACATAAAGTCCATATCCATTCATAAAAAATAAATTCTCAATCATAATCTATCTAATCCTCTATTTTTAATTTTTATCAGTTCTGTATTATATTTCATTAA
>CABYNK010000020.1 GCA_902520355.1 uncultured Pelagibacteraceae bacterium | reverse complement strand
CTTTGAAGCTCCTGTTTTATTAGCTTACTCAGCAAGAAATAGATCAGCATCATGCAGAATTCCAATTACATTAAGTAAAAAAGCAGCTAGATGTGAAATTAGATTTGGTGATGCTGCAGGTAATCCATATTTAACTTTTGCTGCGATGTTAATGGCAGGTTTAGATGGAATTAAAAATAAAATAGATCCAGGTAAATCATTTGATAAAGATCTTTATGCTTTATCTGAAGAGGAAGTTAAAAAAATTCCTACTGTTTGTGGTTCATTAAGAGAAGCAATGGAAAGTCTTGATAAAGATAGAGATTTCTTGAAACAAGGCAATGTTTTTACTGATGATCAAATAGATGCTTACATAGCATTAAAATTTGAAGAAATTCATAACTTTGAACACACACCTCATCCGATAGAGTTTGAGATGTATTACAGTTGTTAAATTTTATTGTCTAGTTGTGGCAATTTTATTTTTGCCAGAACCCTTTTTAACAATGTAATCTTGTGTTCCGTTTGCTCCAGTATCAACTGATTTAATTAGAGATCTAAGAAAACTTTTTCTTTTCTCCTTTTTATCTTCACTCTTGAGCAAATTTCTAAATTCAAAGATGTTCATGAGTAGATATTATCTTATCTATGCGTTTGATGCAACCCTGATATGTCCAAAATAGGACTATACTTTAAATGACTCTCCACAGCCACAACGCTCAGTTTCATTGGGATTATTAAAGACAAAAGATGAGGAAAAATCCTCTTTTTTGTAATCCATTTCTGTACCTAAAAGATACATAACGGCTGCAGAATCAATATAAACTTTTACACCCTTATCCTCAATTACCTCATCGTTAGGGTTAACTTCTTTAGAATATTCCATAACATATGACATTCCTGCACAACCTCCAGATTTAACTGAAACTCTAACACCAATTGCTTTTGTCTCAGCGTTAGACATTATTTCTTTTATTCTTGAAGCTGCATTGTCACTTAATTTTATTATAGGATTCATTATAAATTTAACTCCAATTTAGCAGCATCAGACATCATATCTTTATTCCAGGGAGGATCCCAAACTAATTCAAGATCAACTTCATCAATTTCCTCAACTTGCATCGCGCTTTCTTTTACCTCTTTAGGTAAACTTTCTGCAACTGGACAATTCGGTGTAGTTAATGTCATTTTAATTTTAGCTTTTTTAGCAGTAACTTCAATATTGTAAATCAAACCAAGTTCATAAATATTAACTGGGATCTCAGGGTCATAGATTTTTCTAATTTCATCAATTATTTTATCTTTTATATCCATGTTTAATTTTCAGTAGTTATTTCTTTTCCATCATTTTCCATCGCAGATACTAAAGTGTGCCAAGATAAAGTAGCACATTTAACTCTCATTGGATACTGTTTAACTCCAGACAGACACATTAATTTTGTTTTGTCATCTTCTTTTAAAATATTATTCTTAAGTTCAGGATTTTCTTTTATCATTCCTAAAAAATCCTCGATTATTTCTTTTGCTTCGTTGTCATTCTTTCCTTTTATCAAATCAGTCATGATTGAAGCTGATGCCATTGATATCGCACATCCACTTCCTTCAAAAGAAATATCTTCTACTTTTCTCTGATCGTTTAATTTCAAATACACATGTACATTATCCCCACATAATGGATTGTTTCCTTTAGCATCCTTATTAAAATTTTCTGTTTTTCCCAAATTTCTTGGATTCTTTCCATGCTCTAAGATTATTTCTTGATATAATTCTTTTAAGTTCATTTTAAATCAAAAATTTTTTTACAATTATTTATTCCATCGTTTAATTTATCTAGATCATCTTTAGTATTATAAACACCTAAAGATGCCCTCGCACTTGCAGGTATTCCTAACTTGTCATGAAGTATTTGACAACAATGATGCCCCGCTCTTATAGCAACTCCAGTTTCATCTAAAATAGTTGCAATATCGTGCGGATGAACTCCTTCAACAGTAAAAGATAATACTCCTCCTCTTTCTTTCGGGTTTCCAATTAGTTTCACAGAATTATTTTTTTTTAAAATTTCTTGCCCGTATTCTATAAGATCTTTTTCATGCTTAACTATATTTTCAATTCCAATACTTTCTAAAAATTTTATTGATTGATCAAATGCAATTACTTGCGCTGTAGCCATTGTTCCAGCCTCATACTTATTTGGAAGTTCGCCATAAGAGATTCTATCTTTTTTTACTTCATTTATCATTCCCCCACCCCCTTGATATGGTGGAAGCTGCTCTAACCATTTCTTTTTTCCATACAAAACTCCAAGCCCGGTTGGTCCATACATTTTATGACATGAAATTGCATAAAAATCACAATCCAAGTCCTGCATATCTAATTTTAAATGTGGTCCTCCCTGACATCCATCTACTACAACAACTATACCCTTTGAATGTGCTAATTGAGTTATCTCTTTAATTGGTAAAACTGCACCAGTAACATTAGATAAATGAGTTATAGCTATTACTTTAGTTTTATCTGTAATTTCTCTCTCTATATTTTCAATTGGAATATCTCCATCTTCATTCACCTCTGCAAACTTTATTTTTATATTTTTAGATTTTCGTAAAAAATGCCATGGTACATAATTTGAATGATGTTCTAATTCAGTAATTAAAATTTCATCATTTGGCTGTAAGATTGCTTGACCTAGAGTATTTGCAACTAAATTTAGAGCCTCAGTGGCACCTTTCGTAAATACGATTTCATTTTTATCTTTCGCATTAATGTACTTTTGAACTGAAGATCTTGTATTTTCATACAAATTAGTGGCAGCAACTGCCAAATAATGGATACTTCTTCCTACATTTGAAAATTGTTTGGAGTAAAAATCATTAATTCTATCTAGAACTACCTTGGGTTTTTGAGATGAATTAGCACTATCCAAATAAACCAAATCATTATTTTGGATTTTTTCATCAAAAATTGGAAATTCTTTTTTAATATTATTTATATTCATTCTTTTAATCCAATAATATTTTTAACTAAATTTCTAATTTCTGAATCTGTTATTTTTTCAACAACATCGAGTAAAAATCCATTTATTAAAAGTTCTCTAGATTGTTGATAATTTAAACCTCGAGACATTAAATAAAAGATTGAGTTTTCGTTTAAACTTCCTGATGCTGATCCGTGTGAACATTTTACATCATCAGCATAAATTTCTAATTCTGGCTTTGCATTAAACTCAGAAGTTTCATCTAACAATATTGCTTTACTTAACTGATAGCCATCAGTTTTTTGAGCTTTAGAGTCTACAAAAATTCTTCCTTGATACGCAGATTTTGAATTTTTTCCAAGTACGCTTTTAATAAGTTGATAACTTTTGGTGTTCTCGACCAAATGGTTTATTGTAGATCTAATTTCATGCTGTTGATTTTCCTTTAATGAAAAAACCCCGTTAATGAAAGCAGATGAATACTCGCCATTTAAATTGCAATTAACTTCATTTTTAAAATAGTCTGAACCTGCAGACAATATAAATGTTTCTGAAATACTATTATCGTCTTGCTCAATATTATTAAATGAGTACTTTAAATTGTTATTTCTAAACTTATCAAGTTTATAATTTTTAAGAATTGAGTATTTTTTTAAATTGAAATTATACAAAATATTTACAAAATTTTTGTCTGTGTTGTCACTAAAATAGTCAATGAGTCTTAAGCAACTATTTTCCTCTAATTCAAAGTTTAAACTTAAATTTACATTTTTTGACTTAATCTTATTATTTGTTGAATGATAGATTATTAAGGGTTTCTTTAAAGAATAATTCTTTTTAATTAAAATTTTATAAACTTTATTAGTGAAAGCATTATTTAAATCAATTAAAGAATTTTCATAATCAAATTTAATATTTTTTCCAATTTCGTCATTTATTTCAATTTGACTTTGATCTTCATAATTAAAATCAATTTTTTCAATTCTACCATTAATAAAAATAATCTTATTGTGCTCTAAACCATCAACAAAAATAGATGGATCAATTTTATTTGGTAATGAGTAATCGTTAAAGAAACTCAATTCCCCAATATTTTTTTTAATAATTTGACTAATATCTAAAAATTTCCAATCTTCTTGTTTTCTATTTGGAAAGCCGTTTTCAATAAATTTCTTTAAAAAACTTTTTTTTAATTGAATTTCCTTTTCCGAAATTTTTAAAGTCTTTATTACTTTATCAAAATCTAATTGTAATTGTTCATTCATTTAATTAAAACTTTCATAACCTTTTTTTTCTAACTCTATTGCTAATTCTGGGCCACCAGATCTAATTATTTTTCCATTCATCAAAACATGGACAAAGTCAGGTTTTATGTAATCTAATAATCTTTGATAGTGAGTTATTATCAAGAAAGAATTATTTTTATTTCTTAAAGTATTGACTCCATCGGCTACTATTTTTAAAGCGTCAATATCTAAACCTGAGTCAGTTTCATCTAAAATTGATAATTTCGGAGCCAACATAGACATTTGTAGAATTTCGTTTTTCTTTTTTTCCCCTCCAGAAAAACCAACGTTTAATTGTCTATTTAGTTTTTCTTCATCAAATTTTAGTTCTTTAGCTTTTTGTTTAACAAGCTTTAAAAATTCAATTGCATCTAATTCTTTTTCTCCACGTGCTTTTCTAATTGCATTTAAAGATGTTTTTAAAAATATGTTTGTATTTACACCTGGAATTTCTAAAGGATATTGAAATGCTAAAAATATCCCTTTATGAGCTCTTTCTTCAGTCTCAAGATCAAATAAATTTTTATTTTCAAATAAGATCTCACCAGACACCTCGTACCCTTTTTTGCCTGATAAAATGTTTGATAATGTGCTTTTTCCCGACCCGTTTGGACCCATAATTGCGTGAACTTCCCCAGGGTTTATGTCTAAGGAAAAACCCTTTAATATTGTCTTATTTTCAACATTAGCATTTAAATTATTGATTTTAAGCATTAACCCACACTTCCCTCTAAGCTGATACCCACAAGTTTCTGGGCTTCGACTGCAAACTCCATTGGTAATTGTTGTAATACTTCCTTACAAAATCCATTAACAATTAATCCTACAGCCTCCTCGGAATTAAGTCCTCTTTGTTGGCAATAATGTAATTGTTCCTCACTAATTTTTGATGTTGTAGCCTCGTGCGCAATATTTGAATCAAAATTTTTATTTTTTATATATGGTACTGTGTGTGCACCACATTTATTTCCCATAAGCAATGAGTCACATTGTGTATAGTTACTGGAATTTTTAGCTTTTGAATTAATATCTACTAAACCTCTGTAAGTCATATCAGAAAATCCAGCACTTATACCTTTGGAAATAATTTTACTTTTAGTATTTTTTCCTAAATGAATCATCTTAGTTCCAGTATCTGCTTTTTGATGATTGTTTGTAATTGCTATGGAGTAAAATTCTCCAATTGAATTATCACCTTTTAATATGCAGCTTGGGTATTTCCAAGTTATAGCTGAACCTGTTTCAACTTGCGTCCAGGAAATCTTAGAATTTTTTCCCTTACATAACCCTCTTTTAGTTACAAAATTATAAATTCCTCCTTTACCATTTTCATCACCTGGATACCAATTTTGTACAGTTGAATATTTTATTTCTGCATCATCTAAAGCAATTAATTCTACATTCGCGGCATGTAATTGATTTTCATCTCTCATTGGAGCAGTACATCCCTCAAGGTAACTCACATAACTACCTTCATCAGCAATAATCAATGTTCTTTCAAATTGACCTGTCTGTGAAGCATTGATTCTGAAATAGGTCGATAGTTCCATAGGACACTTAACACCTTTAGGAATATAAACAAATGATCCATCTGTAAATACAGCGGAGTTTAATGTAGCAAAGAAATGGTCGGTGACTGGTATTACAGTACCTAAATATTTTTTAACAAGGTCAGGATGTTTTTGAATTGCCTCTGACATCGAGCAAAAAATAATTCCATGCTTTGTTAATTCACCTTTAAAAGTAGTTGCTACTGAAACAGAATCAAATACAGCATCTACAGCTATTCCATTTAACCTTGCTTGCTCTTGTAATGGAATTCCAAGTTTCTTATATGTCTCTAAAAGTTTAGGATCAAGTTCGTCTAAACTCTTTGGCTTATCCTTCATACTTTTTGGTGCTGAATAATAATATAAATCTTGATAATCAATTTTAGGATATTTTGGTTTTTGCCAATTAGGTTCTTTCAAAAGTTTTAGTCGCTCATAAGCCTTTAACCTAAAGTCTAACATCCATTGTGGTTCTTTTTTGATATTAGAAATAAACTTAATCACATCCTCGTTTAACCCTTTAGGAGCTTTTATATTTTCAATATCGGTAGTAAAACCGTACTTATAATCTTTTAACTTTTCTATATCTTTTTCTCTTGTATCCATCTTTAAATTCTTCTCTCAGTATTTTCTTTAACTAGATCTTCTAGACTTTTTTTTTCAAAAAAATCATTAATATGGTTTTCAAGCTCATCCCATAAATTATGAGTTAAGCATTTTGTAGATCTACCATTACAACCTTTTTTTGACTCTTTTCTACACTGAACTGTTTTTACTTTTTCATCAACCGCATCAAAGATATTTGTAAGTTTAATTTCTTTAGCTTTTTTATTTAAAACATAGCCTCCTTGATTTCCTCTTACACTTTGAACAATTTCCTTTTTTCTTAGTTTAGAGAAAATTTGCTCAAGGTAATCAAGTGAGATACCCTGTCTTAGCGATATGTCTCTTAGAGATACTGGGTTTATACTGTCAAACCTTGCCAGATCAACTAAAGCCATTACCGCATATCTGCCTTTAGATGTTAATTTCATAAAACCTATAATTTACAAGGATATATATAAACCCGACTAAAATAGTCAAGTATCAATGAAAAAAAAATACTAACATTTTGTCACGTACATGTGTTAAACGTAATTTTTTTTGAGAATAATTATCAATATCAATTATGGATAACAAAATTTTAGAAATATTTATTCCTGGCCCTGCCGGAAGACTCGAGGCAAAATATTATAAAAGTAAAAAAAGTACTTCACCGATTGCTTTAGTGTTGCAACCGCACCCTCAGTATGGGGGAACAATGAATAACAAAGTTGTTGTAGAAACTTTTCATGCTTTTATGGAAAATGATTTTTCTGTTTGCAGAGTTAATTTTAGAGGTGTTGGAAAAAGTGATGGGGAATTTGACAATGGACAAGGAGAACTAGCAGATGCTGCTGCTGCACTAGATTGGTTAGAAAGAGAAAATTTTGATAATTCACAATGTTGGGTGTCAGGATTTTCTTTTGGTTCTTTAATTGCAATGCAATTATTAATGAGAAGACCTGAGATAAATAGATTCATTGCTATTTCACCTCAACCAAATGTTTATGATTTTTCGTTTTTATCACCTTGTCCATCTTCTGGCTTAATGGTTTATGGAAAAAAAGATGAGTTAGTACCCCTAGAATTTATTAAAGATTTAGATAACAAACTTAGTGCACAAAAAGGAATTAATGTTGAATTTCAAACAATTCCTGAGGCAAATCATTTTTTTACAAAAAATGAACCTGAATTAAATAAATGTTTAGAAAAGTATATAAAAAAAGAAACTGCACTTTATTAAAAATTTTGCAGAATATCACCACCTGAAATAGTTTTTTTACATCTTGTTGTGTTAGGAAATGATATTGGTAATTTAAGATATGATCTTATAGCCAAATATGCAAAAGCTTGGGACTCAATAAAATTTCCATCCAAATTATAATCATCGATATCGCTTATTGCTTTATTTTCGTTTACTAAATAATTTTCAATCGCTCTCATCAAAAACTTATTTTTTCTACCTCCTCCACAAAAAATATAATGATTAGGATTAATATTATTCTTTTTATTAATTTTCCTCAAACCATCTGCAATTAGATATGCAGTAAATTTTGTTAAAGTCGCACACCCATCTTCAAATGATAAGCCTTTTACAAATGACGTATCAAAATCTTTTACATCCAATGAAGTCTCGTATGATTTAATCTCAAAATTATCTATTGCTTGATTAAAAATTAGATCATCAACATTTCCAATATTTGCATAATTTCCATCTTTATCAAATTTAGAACCCACATTATTTCTTACCCAATCATCTATTAAACAATTTCCCGGTCCTATATCATAGGCAAAAAAGTTCACTGAGTTATTTGAGTCCACTTTGATTTGAGTGATATTAGTTATACCTCCGATATTAATTATACTGATTGGGAATTTTAACTTAAATTTTTTTTGAATAATTTTTGAAATTAAAGTATGAAATATTGGTGTAAGTGGAGCACCCTGGCCTCCATGGTTTAAATCATTTTGTCTAAAGTTATTAATGACAACCTTTTTAAATAAACTAGATAATAGTTTTCCATCTCCTAACTGCTTTGAAACTTGAATTTTTGGGTCATGAAATACTGTCTGGCCATGAAAACCTATTAAATCAATATTTTCATCAATATTTTTTATTACATCATTAATTAAATGACTGTTAAATAGTGTGAATTCTTTTTCTATATCTCTTATATCCTTCCAATGAATTTGAAGATCTTTAGAGTTGCTTATTTTATCTCTTAAACTTACTAATTGCTTATAAAGTCCATCATCAAACTCTTTATAAGTATTGTAAATGCTGGAAAATTGATCACTACCATCCGATTTTATTACAGATAAATCCACGCCATCCATTGATGTACCACTCATTAGACCTATGGAGGTATATATCTTTTTTTTCATAATAATTTTTTTTTTTATAAAATTTGTATATTGTAGAATTATACGCTTATGAATAAATTTTTAAAAGAATTTAAAGACAGAGGATACTTTTATCAATGTACTGATGAAAACGAGTTGTCCACTCTACTAGATAAAAAAAAGATTAAAGCCTATATAGGTTTTGATTGTACAGCTGAAAGTTTACATGTTGGGAGTCTTTTACAAATTATGTGTTTGAGAATGCTTCAAAAACATGGCCACCAACCAATTGTATTATTAGGTGGAGGAACTACAAGAATTGGTGATCCATCTGGTAAAGATAAAACACGAAAAATTTTAAGTGATAGTGAAATTGAGAAAAATTCTAAAAACATTGAAAAAATTTTAAAAAGCTTCTTAAGCTCAAATAATAAAAGTGTAAAACCAATATTTGTTAATAATTTCAAATGGCTCAAAAACTTAAATTATATTTCTTTTTTAAGAGATATTGGAAAACATTTCACGATTAATAAAATGTTAACTTTTGAGAGTGTAAAAACAAGATTAGAAAGAGAACAATCATTAAGCTATATGGAATTTAATTATATGATTTTGCAAGCCTATGATTTTTTAGAACTTAACAAAAAAGAGAATTGCACATTGCAAATCGGCGGATCTGATCAATGGGGTAATATAGTTAATGGTGTAGATTTAATAAAAAGACACTCAAATAAACAAACATATGGTTTAACTACACCCTTAATTACACTAGCGACTGGTGCTAAAATGGGAAAAACTGAAAATGGAGCAATATGGTTAGATAAAAAATTTTTATCACCTTACGATTATTGGCAATTTTGGAGAAATATTGATGATAGAGATGTATCAAAATTCATGAATTTTTTTACAGATTTGAGTATTGATGAAATAGAAAAAATTAAAAAAAAAGATATTAATGAACAAAAAATTATTTTAGCAAATCAAGCAACTTCAATGCTTCATGGTGAACAAGAATCTAAAAAAAGTGAAGAAACTGCAAAAAAAACTTTTTTGGAAAATTCTATAGGTTCTGCATTACCATCTATTTCGATTAAAAAAAATCAATTAAATAATAAGTTAAATATTGTTGATTTAATAATTCTTTCCAAGTTAGAGAAATCTAAAAGTGAGATAAGAAGATTGATTAAAGGTAGTGGTGTTAGAATTAATAATCAAATTATAAATGATGAAAAACTAATTATAAGTGAAAAATTATTTGAAGATAATAATATCAAACTTTCCTTAGGAAAAAAAAGACATGTCAAAGTTGAAATAAGCTAATTTTTTTTTAATTTTTCAAGAGTTCTTGTGATGAACCTTGGTGTAAGTGTTTTAACTGGATTTACAGTTGTTTTTAATTTATTTGGTGGACCTTTGATTTTAAAGCTCACACCGAAAACACCCTCGCCAACTTTCTTTCCTACTAAAATATCTCCAATAAGAGGGATTGATGATATAGTTCTATTAATTGTTGTTGCAGGTACCATCGTTCCTCTTAAACTTACCAAGTCATCACTTTCAATGTACCCCTCCATTAATAAAGAAATAGCTGGACCAATAGCATATAGTTCATCTATTCTCATCAACTTATTCTTGTTTGAAAATTTCATCTCAAAATCAGTAAATCTTATTCCCTCACCAGTTAATAAGTCGGCAATACCTTGAAGAGATGCCAATGTTAACAATTTTGCTAAAGCTGGTACCTCCTGCACTTTGAAATTATCTATTATTAATTTTGAATTAGAAACATTGTTTTGTTTAATAGAATGAAAATCTAAGTTACCTTTCTCAAAACCTTTTATAAATTTGTATCTGTTAACAAAAGGTTTAGCTATATCAGAATAAAGAGTTGTAATTTTTTCATTTGATGTAGATCTAACAGCAAAATTGATCCTCTGGCTATCAGAAAAATTACCTACTAAATTAGCATCAGTTACTTCGCTATCTTTGAATGTTAAATATCCATTTAAATCTTCTATGAGATGATCTTTATCAAGAAATGCTTCTTCAATTTTAACATCTAATTTAAAATTATTTTGGAAAATTTTTTTACTACCAGAGTTTTTATCTGAATTTAATATATCATCTATAATTTTAGTTGCATTAAAACTCTTTGAGTCTAATAAATAATTCTTATCATTTTTTTTAATAGACAATTCATTTTTTAATTCTTCTTTATCTAAATAATTAAAGTTTACATTGCTTATAGATTTAATCTTAAATTTCTTTGATAAGGATAAATTTTTGACTTCAAATTTATTATTTTTATCTTTAATTAAAATATCCTTTAAATTAATTTCATTTGATAATAAATTTTTGTCCCCAAGAATAATAATTTCTAATTTATCACCTTGATCTTTTTTAAAATTCAAAAAATTTAAATAAAACGGATTTTTTTTGATCTCTAATGAAGTATCAAATTTTAAGTTTTTTTTTGATTTCGAAAAGTTATATTTAATATTATCTTTTTCTTTTTGAATGAGTATATTTCCATTACCTTTAATGTTTAAAAAATCTTTTTTATATTCAATTAGTATTTGATGATTTGATAGCTCAATTATCTCATTTAATTTTGGAAAAAAATCTTTTAGATTTTTTAAACTTACAAATTTGAAATTTTTTAAATACAATAAAGAATTTATACTTAAATCCTCTATCTTGTATTTATTATTAATTTTAAATGAAAAAGTATTTTCTAAATCAAATTCAGCTGATTTAATCTTTATATCGGAAAATCCATTGTTTAATAATTTGTTAATCTTTTCTTCATCTAAAACTAAATCTTTATTTTTATTTTTTCCTGAAATTAAAAATTCTTTTTTTTGTTTTGTAATATTTAATTTCGGAAACGTTAAATCATTGTTATCATATGATAAGTTCATATCTTTAAATTCAAATTCATTATTTTTAAGATTAAAAATGAAACTTATTTTTGATAAATTTAACTCTTTAAATGGTTCTATTTCGCCATCTTTTACCAATCCTTTTATAATAAAATCATTTTTAATATTACCCATTTGATCAAATTTAAGATTTATATCTGCTATTAAATAACCCTTTTTCACAAGCTTTTCTAAAATAAAAATTTGAGGACTATCTTCAATGGATCTTACAAATGAAATTAAATTTCTTATTTCTATAGTTCTGGTAGAGATGTCTAATTCAGATAACGAAAATTCTTTATTTATAAATGTCTTTATGTCAATATTAGATTTAACACTCTCTAGTTTTATTAATTTGTTTTTATTTTTAAGATTTGCACCAATCGTTTTTAATACTAATTTAAATGTAAAGGGATCTAAGATAATTTTTATCTTATTTAAATCTAATTCTAATTGATTATTAATTTTTTTAACTTCTTTAGAAATTTGATCATTAAATGCATCAGTTTTTATGCCAACGGTACTTAAATAAGTAATAAACCCAAAAATTAATATTAGTGTTAATATAAAAAATCTAAAAATTATTTTTTTCATTTAATTTGATACAAAGAATTTTCTAAGAAGGCATCAATCTCACCGTTTAAAACTTTATCTGGACTTGTGCTTTCGAAATTTGTCCTATTATCTTTAACTAATCTATAAGGTTGAAGCACGTATGATCTTATTTGGTGACCCCATCCAATGTCAGCTTTTGAAGCTTCATTGTTTTGATTTTTCTCATCTTTTTTCTTCATTTCAAAATCATAAAGTCTTGCTCTAAGCATATTCATGCAGGTTTCTTTGTTTTTATGTTGAGATCTCTCATTTTGACATTGTACAACTATTTTTGATGGGATATGAGTTATTCTTACAGCACTATCAGTTGTATTAACATGTTGACCACCAGCACCACTTGAACGGTAAGTATCAATTCTTAAATCCTTGTCTAATATTTCAATATTCAAATTTTCATCAACAACTGGATAAACCCATATACTTGCAAAACTTGTATGTCTTCTTGCTCCGGAGTCAAAAGGAGATATTCTTACTAGGCGGTGAATTCCAGACTCTTTTTTAAGCCACCCAAATACATAGTCTCCCTCAATTTTTATAGTTGAAGATTTTATTCCTGCCTCCTCACCTTTATGCTCACTTATTAAATCACATTTATAATTCTTATCATCAGACCATTTCATATACATTCTTCTTAACATATTTGCCCAATCCTGACTTTCTGTACCACCGGCACCAGCATGAATTTCTAAATAACAATCTAATGAATCTGCCTCATTCGATAAAAAACATCTTATTTCATTCTTCTTAACTTTTGATCTTAATTCTCTAATATTTTCCATGATTTCTTTTTTCACATTAAGATTATTTTCATCAGTAGCTAAAGAATAAAGGTCATCTAAATCTTTAAGTTTAACAATGGAGTCTTTGTGTGAATTGATTAAATCTTCAAAAAGTTTTTTTTCTTTGATTGTTTTTTGAGAGTCTGCTTTATTGTGCCAAAAATTGGCACCTAACATTTTTTTATCTATATTTTCCAGTTTTGTATAAATCTTATTTTTTTCAAAGATACTCCTTAACTCTTTGGTTAATTTTTTCGATTTCTTTTTTAAGATCTAAATATTTATCATCCATTAATAAAACTTTAGTATATTATTAGTATCTAATCTATTATTATCTGAATATAATACTTTTCCATTTAAAATGTTTTTACTTTTATAAGCTTCAATAATCGTATTTTTAGAGTTAAATTTAGCTTTTTCTCCAGTTAAAGGATCAACAACCATTAATGTCATTTTTTCAGGAACCTTAAACGGCCTTGCATCAGATTTTTTTACAGATTTTTCAATAAATTCTCTAAAGATGGGTAATGCAGCTTTAGATCCCGTTTCAAATTTACCTAATGGTTTCGGATTATCCATTCCAACATAAACTCCAATTACTAAATTTGACGTAAAACCAATAAACCATGCATCTGTATTTTCATTTGTAGTTCCCGTTTTTCCTGCCAAGTTTAATTCTAAGTCTCTTAATTTTTTACCGGTTCCTCTTTTAATAACTCCTTCTAAAATTGTAGTTACTTGGTAAGCTGTTTGCTCAGACATTACTTGGTCATAATCATCTTCTATTTGAGGATAATCTTTACTAGTAAATGATATCTTATCGCAATTCATACACTTCCTATTTTCATTATTAATTATTGTATTCCCTTCGCTGTCTTGAATTCTATCTATAATAATAGGACTTATCAGTTTTCCTCCGTTTACAAATGATGAGTAAGCTGAAGTTAGGTTTAAAAGAGTCGTTTCTGCTGATCCTAAAGAAATTGAAAGTAATTCCTCGGGGTTATCATATATTTTTAATTCTTCAGAAAATTTCGCTAATTTATCAACACCCAAGTTTTGAGCGATTCTTACAGTCATTAAGTTTCTAGACTTTTCTAGACCAACTCTAAGTGTAGAAGGTCCATAAAACTTTTTACCATAATTTTCTGGTTTCCATTTTTTCAAATCAACCCCTTGATCTAAAACTAAAGGTGCATCAAGTACTAATGAAGATGGAGTGTAATCATTTTCTAGTGCTAATGCATATACAAATGGTTTAAATGCTGAACCAGGTTGTCTTAGTGCTTGAGTAGCTCTATTAAATTCACTTGATTTAAAACTAAATCCTCCACTTAAGGCTAGAACACGTCCTGTGTAAGGATCCATTACAACAATTCCTCCATTTATTTTTGGAAGTTGTCTTAAACTATAAAAGTTATCTTTAACTTTCTTAACATAGATTAAATCGCCAACTTTGAGTAAATCTTCAAACTCTTTTTTCGACCATGAGATCTCATTATACTTTATTATGCCAATTGACTTATTTATAGTTTCAATTTTTGTTTGAAATTTACTTATCTCTTTAACAATTGCTATTTCCCAATTGATAGAATTTTCTAATTTATATTTTCTATCTACACTCTTATGCCAATTATCATCATATTTTATATTTTTAATTGGTCCACGCCATCCTTTTCTTTGATCATAAGCGATTAAACCATTTCTCAAAGACTCGGTTGCGATTTTTTGAAGATTTAAATTAATTGGTGTATTGATATTATAACCTTGTTTGTAAACTTTCTCATAAGTAAGTTTATTTATTATATCTTTTCTCACATCTTCGATGTAAAACTGAGCATCCTCTAAATAAATCTTTTTCTTTTTTTTTAATTTTATATTTTGATTTTTATACTCATTATATTCTTCAAGACTTAAAAACCCATTTTGACTCAAATTTTTTAATACTAAATCTCTTCTAAATTTTGCTAATTCATTATTGTTATAAGGATTATATTTACTAGGCGCTTTTGGCAACGCTGCTAACAATGCTGCCTCAGAATAATTTAGTTCTTTAATTGACTTGTCAAAATATTCTAAACTTGCAGCAGCAACACCATAAGCTCCACTACCCAAATATATTTGATTAAGATATAATTCTAATATTCTCTCTTTATTTAAAGCTCTTTCTATTCTAAAAGCTAAAATTGCCTCTTTAATTTTTCGATTAATACTCACTTCATTGGTTAAAAGAAAATTTTTTGCTACTTGCTGAGTAATTGTTGAAGCTCCCTCAAGTCTTTTTGAGGTCATGATGTTGGTTATATTATTTAATGTTGCTCTAAGAACACCTTTTGCATCAACACCAGGATGAGTAAAAAAGTTTTTATCCTCAGCTGACAAAAAAGCATTAATAACATTAGATGGAATAGCGCTATAGGGAACAAAAATCCTTTTTTCTTTCGAAAAATCAGCAACTAAATCTCCATTTCCTGAATACATTTTGCTAGATACAGGTGGCTTATAATTTTTAAGAAATTTATAGTCTGGTATATTGTTAGAAAAAGTCCATAAAATGCTGAAAATTACAATAACAGTTAATAGGGAAATACTTATTAGTAGTACTAAAATATTTTTGAACAACTTTGTCATTTTGATTTCATTATATATAGGAATTTGTTAAAGATAAGGCATTATTATTAAACAAAATTTTTAAAAAATTAATATTAAATGAAACACTTAAAATTAAAATTATGGAAAAAAATTTATATATCGATGCTTCGCATCCTAATGAAACAAGAGTTGTTCTTAAATCAAAAGATAGTATTGAAGACTACGAATATGAAGGTTCAAAAAACAACCTTATAAAAAACAATATTTATTTAGGTAAAGTTAGTAGAATTGAACCATCTTTACAGGCAGCATTTGTTGACTTTGGAAGAGAACGCCATGGATTTTTATCATTTAACGATATTCAATCAGACTACTATCAAATACCAAAAAGCGACCTTGAAAAAATAAAAAAAGAGGAAGAAAAATTAAGAGAG